>JAPLGY010000702.1 GCA_026389955.1 Caldilinea sp.
GCGCTGGTTCATGCTCAGCTGTGCCTGGCCGCCGAAGATCTTGCCCCAGTAGGAGCCGGCATCCTGGGCGTCCAGGGTCACCGCAAAGCCGACCGCTTCCAGGTCCCCTTTGATCAGTTCGGCCATCTGTGGCCAGAAGCGATTGCTCTCGTAGGTGAAGGTGAGCGGGATCGGGGTGGTCAGGCCGCTTGCAGCGATGTGTTCCTGGGCTTTGGCCAGATCCTGTCTGCTGATCTCCTTGCCGGAAGGGTCGAAGCCCAGCTCGGTCGGGCCGACCAGCGTGGCCGGTTCCTCTCCCAGCCCGTAGAGCACAGCCTCGATCAGATTTTCGCGATTGACGGCGTAGTTGATCGCCTTGCGCACATCCTTGTTGTCGGTCGGTGCGTTGAGCATGCAGCAGGCCAGGAAGAGGTCGACCACCGGCTCGCCGGCCACCACTTTTTTATTGGCATCCTGCTGCAGGCGTGGGATGGCCGAGGAGGGGGGGTAGGGTGCGAAATTGACCTCGCCGGCCTCGATGGCCGAGAGCATGGCGCCTTCGTCCGGGTAGCCGCGGATCACGATTTCGTCGAGGTAGGGGCGGCCCAGGTAGTAATTTTCGAAGGCGACGAGCTGTGCTTCGGCGCCGGGGGTGAACTTTTCCAGCTTGAAGGGGCCGGCGCTGACCAGATTGGTGGCGATCCCCTGCTGGAGCTCGTCGAGCGCCTTGGTGCTGATGATCACGGCTGAGGGGTGGAAGAGGCGGTAGAGGTAGGTGGCGTCGGGGGCCTCCAGCTCGACCACGACGGTCATCTCGTCGGCGGCTGTAATGTTTTTGCGCCCAGTGGTGAAGGCGGTGTGCATGTACAGCCCTTCGACGTAGCTGGGGTCGTCGGGGTTGGTCTGGCGGGTCAGGCTGCGCACCACGGCATTGGCGTCGACCGGGGTGCCGTCGTGGAAGCTCATGCCCGGGCGAATGGAGAAGGTGTAGGTCTTGCCATCTTCCGAGAGGGTCCAGGACTCGGCGAGGAAGCCTTCGGCCGGGTCAGTCCAGTTGCCGTTCGAGTTGGGGCGGGTCAGATAGCCGGCGATGTTGTCGACGATATTGATGATCCCGAAGCCGTTCCAGAGGCCCGGTTCGAGCGATTCGCCGATCGCCTCAGCGGCGAAGACCAGCCGCCCGCCGGTTTGGGGGGGGACCGCTTCGCCGGCTGCGGGGGCGGCTGCGGGGGCGGCTGCGGGGGCGGCACAGCTGGCGGTGAGCTGCGCCATTGCCAGCATCCCTGCAAAGCCCGCCGTGCTCTGCAGGAACCGGCGCCTTGTCAGCAAGGCCTCCTGCACTGCTTTCAGATACTTTTCGTGGTCACGTTTTGTACTCATTGGGTGGTCTCCTTACAAAACCAGAAACTTCGGTCGATGATAGATGCGGATCCTCTTAGAAAACAGACGACCCGCCGGGGTCTAAGCAGCTTGCACAACAGCGGCGCTGTGGGAGAGCTGCTCGATGCAGCTGCCCAGTGCAGCGACAAAATCGCCTTCGACGGCGCATTCAAAACTGTACCAGCCGTCGTACCTGGCACGTTGCAAAGTGTGCAGGGCGGCAGTGAAATCGATGTGGCCCTGGCCGGGCAGGCGGCGGTTGTTGTCGGCCAGGTGGACATGGCGCAGCCAAGGGCCGGCCTGTTGCAGGGCGGTGAGCGGTGCGGCCTCCGTGATGTTCATGTTGTGGAGATCGGCCACTGCGCCGGTCTGGGCGCCGGTGGTCAGCGTCAGGTGTTGGCAGAGGGGGGTCACCTGTTCGAGTCGTTGCCAGAAACGTCCTTCGAACTGTGTGATCGGTTCCAGGTAGAGGGGGACGCGGTGGCGTGCGCAGGCCTGGCTGATGGTGAGGGTGGCAGCGGCGACGAGGGCGATTTCGTGGGGGGGCGGCGCTGGAAAGGGAGGAAAGAGTGGCAGGGGATTTTGGGGCTGGTATTCTGGGGTGATCAGCAGGGCGGCGCCCAGATCGGCGACGGCGGCGGCGGCCTCTTCGACCCAGCCGAGCGGGCTGGGTTGGTGGAGGGCGAGTCCGCCCAGGATCACGACGGCGGGGGAGAGGTTGGCGGCTGCGGCGGCCTCTTCGACCTGTTTTCGCCAGTCGGCGAGGGGTGTGGTGGGGAAGAGGAGTGTTTCGAAGCCGCGGCAGCCGGCTGCGGCGATGGCCGCGCACTGTTCGGCCAGGGTAGAACCGGGGGCTGCGGTGGTCAGGCAGGCAAAGCGCATCATGGCAGGTTTGGGGGGGTCAGGCGTCGATCTCGGCGATCACCTCGCCGACGGGGGCTTCGTCGTCGATCTGGAAGTGGAGGGCGGCCACCCGTCCGGAGAGAGGGGATTCGACCTCGGTGTCGACCTTTTCGGTCTGGATGGTGACCAGCGACTCGCCGGCGGCGATCGGGTCGCCGACCTGTTTATGCCATTGGACGATAATTCCTTCGGTCATGGTCATGCCGAATTTGGGCATGTAGATCGGGTGCAGGGCCATGGTTCAGTTCCTTTCGAGCAGAGTGGGTGCCATCACGCGGTGGGCGGCGGCGACGATGGCGGCGGGTTGTGGGATCACCATCTTTTCGAGCGTTGGGCTGAAGGGGATGGGGACGTGGGCGTTGCTGATGCGTTGGACGGGGGCTTTGAGGGCGTAGAAGGCTTTTTCGCTGATGCAGGCGGCCCACTCGCTGGCACCGCCGCAGACCGGGTAGCTTTCGTCGACGCAGATGCAGCGTCCGGTGCGTTCGACGCTGGCCAGGACGGTCTCTTCGTCCCATGGTTTGAGGGTGCGCAGGTCGACCACTTCGGCTTCGATGCCGCTTTCGGCCAGTTCGGCTGCGGCTTTGAGGGCGTGGTGGACCATCAGCCCGGCGGCCACGACGGTGAGATCTCGGCCGGCGCGTTTGATTTCGGCTTTGCCCAGGGGGAGGGTGTACGCTTCGTCGGGCACCTCGCCGCGTTGGCTGCCGAGGGAGAGGTGGTTGAAAAAGATGACGGGGTTGTCGTCGCGGATGGCGGCTTTGAGCAGCCCTTTGACGTCGTAGGGGGTGCTGGGCATGACGACTTTGATCAAGGGCAGGTTCATAAAGAAGGGGTGGACCGGCTGGCTGTGGTGGGGGCCGGCGCCGATGCCGCCGCCGTTCTGGGTCATAAAGACGACGGGCAGCCGGGTCTGTCCGCCGAACATATAGCGCATGGCGGCGGCCTGGTTGGCGATCTGGTCGAAGGCCAGGTAGAGAAAGGTGCCGAACATCAGGTCGACGACCGGGCGCAGCCCGGTGGCGGCGGCGCCGATACCGGCGCCGGCGACACCCAGCTCGGAGATGGGGGTGTCGATGACCCGGGCGTCGCCGAACTCGGCGTGCAGCCCGCGTGTGCCGGCGAAGACGCCGAGCCGGACATCCTCGCCGATCAGGATGACGTGGGGGTCTTGGCGGAGTTCTTCGGCCAGAGCAGCTTGAATGGCAGCGATATAGGTTTTGCGTGGCATAGTTACACCCAGGTATCTTCGTAGAGGATGGCTTCGTCGGGCGCCTCGCTGGCACGGGCGAAGGCGACGGCCTCGGTCACGGCCTGGGTGATCTCGTGGTCGAGCGTCTCCAGGGTTTCGAGGAGGATCAGGCCGCTTTCGGCGATGAAGGTATGCAATTTGAGCAGGGGGTCGTTGTGGCGGGCTGCTGCCAGCTCGTCGGCCAGGCGGTACTGTTGTCCGCCGAGGAAGGCTTCTTCGCCTTCGGCGTGGCCGCCGCGTCGGTGGGTTTTGGCTTCGATGAGGGTGGGGCCTTCGCCGCGGCGGGCGCGGGCCACTGCCTCCTGGGCGACGTCGTAGACTGCCAGTGCATCGGTGCCGTCGACGATCACGCCGGGGATACCGTAGCTCTGGGCGCGCAGGGCGATGTCGCGGATATTCATGGCCTTGATGGAGGGGGTGAACTCGCCGTACTGGTTGTTTTCGCAGACAAAGAGGACGGGGAGGGTGAGAGCCGAGGCCAGGTTGAGGGACTCATGGAAGCTGCCTTCGTTGGAGGCGCCGTCGCCAAAAAAGCTGACCGCCACCTGGTCGGTGCCGCGGGTTTTGGCGCTCAGCCCCGCGCCCACGGCGATCGGGATCCCGCCCCCTACGATCCCGCAGGCGCCCAGCATGCCGATCGAAAAATCGGCGATATGCATCGAGCCTCCCTTGCCTTTGCAGTAGCCGGTGCGTTTGCCAAAAAGTTCGGCCATCATGCGCTGCATATCGCCTCCCTTGGCCAGCACGTGGCCGTGGCCGCGGTGTGTGCTCACAATGTAGTCGTCGTCGCGCAGCAGCGCGCAGATACCGGCACCGACTGCTTCTTCGCCGATGTACAGATGGACAAAGCCTGGCAGCTGTCCTTGGGCGAAGAGGGTGCCGACCTGTTCCTCGAAACGTCGGATGCGCAGGATACGGGTGTAGAGGTCGAGCAGTTTGTTGGGTTCCATTCACTGCCGTGACGATCTGATGGGTCTCGATGCATTCGTCCACCATCGGCCAGACCGGGATGAAGCCCGGCCCATATTCGACGCACTCGATGCCGACCCCTTTGAAGTGGCAGGTGTCGGCGGTGGCGCCGATGCGGTGGCCGGCCCCCACCGCCGGTGGCTTGCCGGTGACGGTGAGGTGGCTCTCGACCACTGCGCGGGCCAGCGGGCTCTCCGGCGCGGTGGCTGGCTGTGCTGGCATGTTGGGCTGCTGCCCGCTCTGCGGGATGAGCAGCTCGTAGCGGAAGGTGGGGTCGGCTGCGGCCAGCTGGTCGAGCAGCCTTGTCATGTCCTCGCGCACGCTCTCCTCGCTCATGCCGGGAATGATGCGCAGGTCGAAGGTGAGCGTGGTGGTGTCTTGGAAGTGTTCGAGGTTGCGCACCGCCATGCGCGGGAATCCAGGCAGCAGCGGATGCGGTGTAAAGCGCAGCCAGCTGCCGGGCGCGATCGGCTGGTAGGCCGGGCTGAAGGCGTGGATCACCTTGGTGATCTGTTCGATCGGGTTGACATAGGGGACGCGGTGTTTGAACTCGCCGATCACCCGCACCTTCCCCTGCACATAGCCGACCGAGATGAGCCCGACGTCGAGGTTGCCCGCTTCGGTGACGATGCAGCGGTGGGGGCGCAGCCCGCTCTCGATCAGGTGTACGGCGCCGACCCCGCCCCCTGTCTCTGCCACGACGCAGGCGACGACCAGGTCCCCGCGGCGTTCGAGGCCGGAACGGCGCAGGGCGTCAGCGGCGGACAGAATCGAGGCCACCCCGGCCTTCATGTTGAGGGCGCCCAGCCCGAAAAGCTTGCCCTCCTCGATCACGCCGCCAAAGGGGTCGTGGCGCCACGCTTCTTCGCGAAAGGGGCGTCCCTGCCAGTCGCTGGTGTCCGTGTGGCCGCAGAGCATCAGGCTGGGGGCCTCCCCTGTGCCTTTGAGCATGCCGATCGCCTGGTGGGTGACGCCGGTCGGGTGGTGCGGGAGGTGGGGCAGCGGGACCTCCTGCAGCGTGACGGCGAAGCCGCGCGCGGCCATCCAATCTGCGATCCAATGGCCGATGCGAGACTCATGCCACAAAAAAGAGGGGATGCGGATCAGCTCCTGGGTCAGCGAGACGGGCTGTTCTGGGTCCACGTAGGACAAAATTTCTTGCTGCCACTGCATGGTTGTTCAATCCTTTTTGATTGCCCAGACATCGAAGCCGACCTGGGCACCTC
>JAPLGY010000417.1 GCA_026389955.1 Caldilinea sp.
AGCCGCCCGCCGACTCATCCCAGACAAAATCGGCGCCCAACACCCCCTGGCTGTAGTAGGGGGCTGGGCGGTAGTCCCCGCCCAGTTCGTAGGCATGGCTGGTGCCCAGTTCTCCTTGCATCTCCCAGACCAGGTCGCTGAACTCGCTGCGCGAGCTGACCCGCTCCAGCAGGGGGTGGTAGCGTTCGTAGACCATCTGCCAGTCCACCTCTGCCATATCTTCGGTCCAGAAATGGTCGCGCTGCAGCCGCCAGGCCTCTCGGTACATCTGTTCCCATTCGCTGGGCGGCAAAATTGAGACCTGGATGCGTGACAGGTCGATCCAGCCGCTGCGTCGGCCCGGCCCGTTGGGGTTTGGTGCTTTTTCCAGAGCGGAGATGACCCGCAGCCGTCCGTCGTCAAAATAGAGCAGCTTTTTGCGGTTGCGCGACAGCTCAAACCGCGAGACGCCTTCGGCTATCAACTCACTGCGGTACTCTTTGAAGATCCAGGCGCGCAGCGATCCCCCTTCCTCTGGTTCGTCGACCCATTCGGTTTCGGTGTCCAGTGCGCCGCGCAGCGAGTAGGAGCTGAGCAGGACACGGCCGGGGGCACCTGCGATCTGCCCGTATCGGCTGTCGGGGAGCGGAAACGCCAGGATGCGGCGCTGGATCCCGTCCAGGTCGATCACCAGCGGGCGTTGTGGGGATGGTTTTTGGGGGGAGGGGGGAGTCGGGCTGTTGCTGGCCCGTCCGCTGTCGGTGCGCGCATTGCCGGTCGGCGGTCCGGCCTCCTGGTCAGCTTTTCTGGTCGGGGGGGGCTGCTGCAGTGCAGGGTGTCCTCCGGCCGCTTCGTCTTCCTCTGCGTGCTCTTCGCCCTCTTCGTCGCCGTTTTCCCCGCCGTTTTCCCCGCCGTCTTCCGGTTCGTCGGGCTGGGCAACCTCTCTTCCGCCATCTTCGGCTGCTTCGTCCTCTGACTCCTCGCCCGGCTGTGGCAGAAATGGGTTGGGCAGATCTGCGCGCAGCAGCAGCAGGTAGGGGCGCATTCCCCACGGAAAGCTCAGGTCAAAATGCAGGTTGTCTTGTACCGGGTTGAACTCTCGGTAGCTCAAAAAGTAGAGGTAGTTGCCGTCCGGGTCGAACGACGGTGCTACGTCGTGGAGGAGCGGTCTGGTCACCGCAATCGGGTTGGGGTGACGGGGGCTGGTTGGGCTTGTCGCTGCCGGGTCGGGCAACTGGTAGAGGCGGATCTCCGTGGTGTTCAGCCCGACGCCGAAGCCGTAGGCCAGCCAGCGTCCGTCATGCGACCAGTCCACCCCTGTGATTGGGCGCCACTCGCTGCGGTCCACACGCGTCAACTGGCCGTTCTGCAGATCTACGACCAACAATTCTTGGCGGTGGTTGGTCAAGGCCACGGTGTCTTCTGTTGGGGAGACCTTCAAGGTAACCGGGCGGCCAATGTCCAGACCGCTCAGCCGGCGCGGCGGTTCGTTGAAATTGGAGGAGAAGATGACCAGTTCCTCTTCGCCGGCGGAGTCGTCTACCACCACAAGGTAGTTGTCGTCGTTGAGAAATTCGGGTAGCCGGTAGCGCACCCCGTCGCGCTGGCCGATCTGGACGACCGGCCCTGCGTGGTTGAAAAAGCTGAAGGCTTTGCCCCGGGTGGTCACCGCCAGCGCGTCTCCGCGCGGGGTCAGCCGTGCACTGTCCAGATAGGCATTGGCGGGCGAGAATTTGCGGTTGCGCTGCACGCGCGGGCTGTGGTACTCGACAGCTACCCGGTCTGTCGTGGCGGTGGCCGGGTCGTAGACGTACAGGTCGGCGCCGGCGTGGTAGACGATCCGCTGGCCGTCGCTCTGCGGGTTGCGCGCATAAAAATCGCTGTGGTCGGTATGCCGCTGGAGTTCCTCCCCGGCCGGGTTTACGCTGTAGAGGTTGCCGATTCCCTCATGGTCGCTGATGAAGTAGATGCGTCCGTCTCCGGTGCCGGGCAGCCAGAGCGGGGAGGCCAGGTTGCCGGGCAGCTCGCTCAGAAAGCGTTGGAACTGTCCGTCTCCGGTGCGGTCGATCCAGAAATGGCCGGCAGTGCCCCCTCGATAGCGTTTCCAGCGGGCCGGGTCGCCGGTGTTGCGCCCGATCACCGCTCCGCCGTTTGGCCCGTAGGCGATCGAACGTGCCGGCCCTACTGGCAGCGGGGTTGCTGCACTGCCTGGCGTCTGGATGGCTGCGGCGCAGATCGTGTATTCTTGCGGGTGAAACGGGCCGCTGTTGGTCGCAAACAAGATGTGGGTTCCGGCTGTGTTCCAGCCGAGCACCTGGCAGCGGCTGTTCAGGTAGGTCAGCCGCTGGGCGCTGCCTCCAACGGCAGGCATCAGGTAGATCTCTGGCATTCCCTCTTCGCGGCCGACAAAGGCCAGCCAGCTGCCGTCGGGGGAAAGTGCCGGGTAATTGACCTCGCCCAGGTTGCTGGTCAGCCGCCGTGCCAGCCCTCCTTGTCGTGGGACAAGCCACAGATCGTCTTCAGAGACAAAAACGACGGTGTCGCGGTAAATGGTGGGAAAACGATAGTAGCCGTGGTCCATGTGGTTGTCTGTTATCCGCCTGAAAAGAAAAGGTTGTTGTCAGAGTGGTGCTGCGCCGGGGTGCCTCTGGGGATCGGCTGCCAGCCGCACCAGCAGGTGAAAGCACACATCGTTGGGTGCGGTGAAGGTTTGTGTTGTGGCAAAGCCAGACCTGGCAAACAGACGCAGCGAGCGTTCGTTGTTGGTGGCCACGGTTGCCCGGAACAGGTTGGGTACAAAGTGTAGCCTGCCAAGTGCCAAAATTTGGGTGAGAAACGGGTCGCCCAGTCGGCGCCCCAGCAGGGCAGGGTGGAGCCCGAGTCCGATATCGAGGGCGTTCAGCGTGTAGTCGCCGCCGGGCACCTGGGCGTCCTCGCCAAAGCAGCAAAATCCTGCCAGCCCGCCTGTCGGGTCGCGTGCGGCGTAATAGTTGTGCGGCGGGTACAACAGCGCGTCGAGCCCGCGTGCGACGAGACTGGCGTCGACCTCGCTGGCGTGTGGCAGGTGAGGGTAGTGCCAGGCCAACACCGCGCGCGCCTCCGCTTCTGCGATCGGCGTAAACGTGAAGTGCACGGCGGCCCCCTTCAAGCCAGCGCCTGGTCCAGGTCAGCGATCAGGTCGTCGGGATGTTCCAGCCCGACCGAGATACGCAGCAGGTTGGCGGGTGTTTGGGTATGGGGGCCTTCGACCGAGGCGCGGTGCTCGATCAAGCTTTCGACCCCGCCCAGGCTGGTGGCCTGGGTGAACAGTTGCACCCGGCCTGCCGCCTGGAGTGCTGCCTCGGCCCCTCCCTGCAGCTGCACGGACAGCATGCCTCCCCACAGCTGCATCTGTTGGCTGGCCACGGCATGGCCAGGATGGCTGGGCAGGCCGGGGTAGTGTACCGCTGCGACGGCAGGGTGGCCGGCCAGAAAGCGGGCGATCTGCCCTGCATTGTCGGTGTGTGCGCGCATTCGATAGGGCAGCGTGCAGATGCTGCGCAACAGCAGCCAGCAGTCGAACGGGGAAGGCACTGCCCCGCCGATCGTCTGCACCAGCCGGATGCGTTCGAAGAACTCGTCGGCCCGGGCCAGCACCAGCGCGCCTCCCAGCAGATCGCTGTGTCCACCCAGGTACTTGGTGGTGGAATGCATCACCAGGTCAGCGCCCAGGGCCAGCGGCTGCTGTCCGGCCGGCGACGGCCAGGTGTTGTCCACTGCGCAGCGTGCGCCGGCGGCGTGGGCGATCCGGGCCACTGCGGCGATGTCGGTGATTTTGAGCAGCGGGTTGGAAGGGCTCTCGACCCAGACCAGCCGGGTGCGTGGCTGGATGGCTGCCTGCACGGCGTCCAGGTCGGTCAGGTCGACCACGCTGTAGGCCACGCCCCACGGGGCCATCAGCTCGCGCAACAGCCGGCCTGCCCCAAAATACACGTCGTTGGGGAAAAGGACATGATCGCCGGGCGTGAGCGCCTGAAAAACAGCGGCGATCGCCGCCATCCCCGAGGCAAATGCGGCGGCGGCCGCACCGCCCTCCAGTGCAGCCAGACAGCTCTCCAGCGCAGCGCGGTTGGGGTTGTCCGAGCGGGTGTAGACATATCCGCCCGGATAGGTGCCGTCGGCGCTGCGTTCGAACGTCGTCGACAGCTGGATTGGCGGCATCACTGCGCCGGTGCGGGGGGCGGATGTGCGTCCGGCATGGACAGCCAGCGTCTCCGGCCGCAGCGTTCTCTGCCCGCTCATCGGGCAATTCCGGTAATTCGGATCCCGCTGTTGGGAACTTTGTGGCGTGCGTTGATCCCGATCAACAGTGCGGTCAGCCCTTCGACCACCGAAGCGTTGGCCAGCGGGCCTGCATCGATGCCGACGAAGCCGGCTGCCTGAATCAGCTCCCGTGCGACGGCTTTGGCCTCTTTGTGGTCGCCTGTGTAGAGCACGTCACATTCGGGCTGCCATTCCAGGTCGCGCAGGTGGCCGGCGGCGATGTTCTGAAAGGCCGCCACGATCTGCACTGGGTCTCCCAACTGTTGCTGCAGCTCCTGGGCGGCGGAACCTGCCTCTGGCCGCCAGACGACCGAGACCTTGGGCGGTTTGAGGGGCACCACCACGGTGATGACCAGCTTGCCCTGGGAGGCTTCGGCGATCTGGGCGGCGGTCTCTGCCTGGCTGGTGTAGGGGACACTCAGCACGACGATGTTGGCGGCGGCTGCGGCCTCGGCGTTGGTTTCTCCGCGCACCGTTGCGCTGCCGGCAGGCAGCAGCGCGCTCAACTCAGCGGCCACTGCCTGCGCCTTCTCCTGGCTGCGGCTGCCGATGACCACTGGGTAGCCGGCAGCCGCCCAGCGCACCACCAACCCGGACCCTTCTGCCCCGGTCCCCCCGATCACTGCAATCATCGATTTTGACATATGTTTCCTTTCCTTTGTCGGGTCGAACCGACGTGGCGGGCGGTTGTTTAGCGGGCAGGGTCACCCTGTCTTTGCACGTTTCGGCCCATGCCTCTCTTTATCAGGCGTGCACCCGATATTTGTCCAGAATGCGGTCGAGATGGTCCAGATCGACCGGCTTGCCCAGACAGGCATCGGCGTCGATGTTGCGGACCCGATCGTTGTCCAGGTTCAGGGCTGTGATCAACACGATGGGCAGTCGGCGTCCCTTTTCTTGGGCGCGCAGCTGGCGGACCACCTCCGAGCCATCCAGCTGTGGCAGATGGACATCGAGCAAGAGCAGGTCGGGCTGGCTGGCCAGTGTCAGCCGCAGGGCTTCGGGGCCGGTGCGCGCCACCAGCACCTCGGCCCCTGACAAATTCAGGTACTCGGAGAGTGCAAAGAGATTGGGTTCGTTGTCTTCGGCCAGCAGCACGAGCAGCCGCCGGTTCTGGGGCAGAGCGGCTGTTTCGGGGGGGGCTGGTGCATGAGAGGGGGCTGGCCTCTCTGCCGTTCGGCTCGGCTGGCCTGCCGGCGAGGGTGGGGCGTCCCGCCAGGGGAGTTCGGCCACAAACCGGCTGCCCTGTCCCAGCCGACTCTCGACCCGGAGTGTGCCGCCGTGCAGATGGGTCAGACGTTGTGAGAGCACCAGCCCGAGCCCTGTTCCTGGAAAAAGGTCGCGGGTCGGGACATCCAGCTGGAAAAACGGAGTAAACAGGTGGGGCATGGCCGCGGCAGGGATCCCGGGCCCTGTGTCCCAGACCTCCAGCCGGATCCACCCTTGGGTGCGGCTGCCCTGGACGTTCACCCCCACCTTGCCCCCGGCTGGGGTGACTTTGAGGGCGTTGTGGAGCAGATTGAAGAGAATTTGCCGGGTGCGGAGCGGGTCGAGCAGGAGCGCCAGGAGATCGGGGGCGCAGGCCAGTTCGAGGGTCAGCCCATATTCGGCGGCTTGGGGGCGCAGCACATCCAACACGTCGGCGCACAGCTGTGCTGGGTCGATCTCCTCGAAGTGGAGTGAAAAGTGGCTGGATTGGAGCTGGCTGAACTGCAACAGGTCGTTGAGCAGCGCCAGCAGATGGCGTCCGCTGGCTTCGACCATACGCAGATATTCGCGGTGCTGCGGGTTGAGGGAGGGGGCGTCCTGTGCTTGCAGCACGGCGAGGAGCGACAGCAGGGCAGACAGCGGGGTGCGCAGCTCGTGGCCCAGATCTGCGAGCAGGGCATTTCGGTGCTGGGCGGCCTGTTCGAGTGCCTGGTTGGCGGCGCGCAGCTCGTCGATCTGGCGGCGGCACGCTGCCAGCTGGGCGGTCAACGCTTCGATTGGGCGATCCACATCGTCTGGGGCGGTTGCCATAGGTTGTGTGTCTACAAGCGAAGATAGCGTTCCCAGGTTGCCTGGGCGGCTTTGCGGCTGCGTGCGGCAACAGCCTGCTCGTCGCAGGTGAGCAGCTGGCGGTCGCGCATCAAGGTGACCCCCTGCACGATCGTGCTGTGCACCTGGCCGCCGCTGAACCCGAACAGAAGGTGCCAGGGCAGGTTGTCAGGGGTGAGGGGGGTCGTGGGGTAGTGGTCGAGCAGGATCAGGTCGGCGTAGGCACCGGGGGCGACGATTCCGACAGGCCGGTCAAAGAGGGTGGCGGCCAGCTGGCGATTGTGGAGGATTGCCATCTTCACCACCTGGTCGGCTCCCAGGTAGCGTGGGTCGCCATGTGCCACTTTTTGCAGCATGTCGGCCACCTTCATTTCGGCGAACATATCGTTGCTGAACCCGTCGTTGCCCAGGCAGACCGCCATTCCCTTGCGCAGCATCGGCGTGAGCTCGGCCGCACCGACAGCGTTGTTCATGTTTGAGCGTGGCTGGTGGCTGACAAAGGTCTGGGTCTCGGCCAGCA
>JAPLGY010000782.1 GCA_026389955.1 Caldilinea sp.
CTGACGTTTGGCTGACGCACACTGTGTTACAATGGTCTTTGTGTTCGTCGTCTCAAACAAGACGTAGAGATTGAAAAACACCCAAGCAGAATCTGTTGTCAGAATCTTGTCGAATTCAAAAAGAGGAATCTCATGAACCAACAGCCTACATCCCCGGTTACTCCATCCGCCGTCCAGCCCGGCCTGCGGGTCCGCACCGCCCTGCGCGCAGGTGCAGGCAACCCGCTGGAAGAAACCGCTGAATCGGTGCAAAGCTGGCTGCAGGATCTGTGGGCGTCTGTCTCAGGCGCAGTGTCCAATACACCGGACAGCTCTGCACAAAGCAGCTAGGCTCACCCCACGTGAACCTGGAGCACCTCAGCTGGCCAGCCATACAGGGAGGAGATGCGTTCGACACACTCGTCCAAAAGACACGCATGGCTGGTCCGCTGGCTCCACATCACCTGGATCCGCCGCCACTCCTGGATCCCCACAACGATGCCAGCCTGAACCGCTGGCTGGTTCTGCTCGCAGCCCAGGTCGGTCTGGAAATCGAAGCGGTCCAGATCACCTACGCCGAGCTGGATCTGGCGCTGCGCAAGTCTGGCCCGGCCTTGCTGCGGATCGTCGATGGACAGAACAACGTGCGACTGCTTGCCCTCCAGCAGGCGCACGCCCGGCATGCACAGGTGGTCGGCCCCGATCAGAGCACCCACAAGGTGCCGATCGCCGACCTTCATGCCCTTCTGAGCACGACGGTGGCCGCAGCCCATGCACCCGGCCTGGACGCACTGCTGGCCAGGCTTTCCCTTCCCCCCCACCGCTCCTTGCCTGTCAGACAGACTCTCAGATGACCCTCAGCCGCGTCGTCGGCTGGGTCAGCGTCCACACAGGTGCCTTGCTCAAACAACGCCTTCTTTTTGGAATCACACGCCTCCAGCCCGACCAACGTCGCCATGCAGGAGCAGGCCATTTTTTTGGCCAGGCGCTGGACGGCGAATATGTCGAACAGCTGGCCCTGACCGGCGGTATCTCCGCCCTCCTGGCGCTCTTCCAGATCGCAACCGCCGGCACCGTTCTGGCGTGGTCAGGCAATCCCTTGCAGGCCGCGCTGCTCGCCCTCTGGCTGGGGCTCATCCTGCTGCTGGCCTGGCGCTACCTCTCCCTGGCCCAGCCCTTGTCCGATGTCTCCCGCAAAATGACCAATGATCTGGTCGAACGGATGGCAGGCCACCGCACGCGGCTGGCCCAGCAGGCCAGCACGCAGTGGCATCTCGACGAAGACCAACAGCTCTATCAGTACTGTCAGCTCTCTGCACGTGTGGATCAGATCAGTTTGTTTTTGAATACCCTGGTCACGCGCGGCTGGATGGTGATCGGATCCGCAGCCTGTGTCGGCTGGATCTGGACCCACCCCACCCTGGACGTAGCCCAGTTCTCGCTGCAGGTCGGTGGCCTGTTGCTGGCTTTGCAGGCGCTGACCACCTTTGGGGGCGGAGCGCGCAGCCTGATCGATGCCCGCACGGCCTGGCGACAACTTGCCCCGATCGCGCAGGCCGCACGTACCCCAGTGCCCATCCCAGAACTGACTGCCAGCTGGTTTGTGCAGAGCCAGCCCGAGCGCCGCCCCCCAGCCCCTCCCTGGCTGCTGCAGGCAAAAGCCCTCCGCTTTCGTTACCCAGCCCACGAACACCCGGCGCTCCAAGAGTGTACCCTGCAGATCCGTGCCGGCGACCGGCTGCTGTTGGAAGGGCCTTCCGGGAGCGGAAAATCGACCCTGGTCTCGCTCCTGGCAGGCATGCGGACCCCCGACAGCGGCCAGCTGCTGCTCTGGGGGATGGATCTGCGGACGATCGGAGCCAGCAGCTGGAAGCGGCAGGTCGCCATGGCCCCCCAGTTCCATGAAAATCACCTTTTTTCTGAAAGCCTGGCCTTTAATCTGCTGATGGGCAGACGCTGGCCACCTACCCCCCAAGATCTGGCCGAGGCCACTTTGTTGTGCCAGGAACTCGGATTGGGCACCCTGCTCGAACAGATGCCCGCTGGCCTCCAGCAGATGGTGGGCGAGACCGGCTGGCAGCTTTCACACGGCGAACGCAGCCGCGTCTTTATCGCCCGGACCCTGCTGCAAGGCGCAGAACTGATCCTCCTGGATGAAAGCTTCGCCGCGCTGGACCCTACCAATCTGCAGCACGCTCTGGCCTGTGTGCTGCGCCGGGCACCTACTGTGCTGGTGATCGCACACCCGTAACCCCAAGGCTCAAAATCATGCTGGCAACAAAGTCCGTTGTGTGGTTTTTTTTCAAAAATACTTTCAGACTGCCAAATTGAGGATATATGGCTGAATCCAAGACAGGGAGGAACGTGTGAATTTTTCATTCTTTTTTGTGCTTTTGCCGCTGCTTCTGCTGCCTGCCCCTTGCCCTGTGAGGAAGGGGGGGTGCGGCGGCGCAACACCCACCCACGCCGCCACGCGCGGCAGCAGCGCTTGGCTGCAAGCCACTCCTCCCCCCCGCGCGCCGCCGCCGCCGCCGCCGCCGACAGTCTGGGCCCCGGCGCGGGGAGGGACAGTGCAA
>JAPLGY010000312.1 GCA_026389955.1 Caldilinea sp.
GACCAGCGAGGTGTCTTTGAAGAGGCCAATGAACTGGCCGACGATGGCCGGGATGACTTTGACCAGCGCCTGCGGCAGGATGATGAAACGCAGGCTGTCCAGCCCGCTCAGCCCCAGCGCGTCCGCTGCCTCGTACTGGCCTTTGGGGATCGCCTGCAGCCCCCCCCGCACGTTCTCGGCAAGATAGGCAGCGCTAAAAAAGGTGATGGCGGTCATTGCCCGCACCAGCTGCGAGGGATTGCCCCAGCCACTGGGCAAGAACAGCGGCAGCATGGTCATCCCCATAAAGAGCAGCGTGATCAGCGGGACTCCCCGGATCAACTCGATGTAGCCGATCGAAAAATAGCGGATGACCGGCAGTTTGCTGCGGCGCCCCAAGGCCAGCAACACCCCGACCGGAAAGCTCAGGGCAATGCCGACGACAGCCAGCAGCATCGTCAGCATCAGGCCGCCCCACAAGTTGGAGTCGACCGCCGGGCTGTCCCCCAGGAGCGGGAGCCCTACGCCGCCCAGCAGCACAAAGGTCAGCGGCCCGCTGAGAATCCAGCCTGCGACCAGCCAGCGGCTGGCCACCCCCCCGCGCGCCCCCAGCCAGTATCCGGCCAGCAGCAGGACCAGCCCGGCCGCCATCACCGCCTGCGCCCTTCCCCCCAACGGAATAAGGGCCGCAAACAGCTTGCGGTTGGCCCAGATCGGCTCCCAGAACGCTCCAGCCAGCCAACGGGCCAGCCCCCCCCCAACCCAGTACAAAAACCAGAGCGTCGCCAACGTCAGCACGCTGTTGGCGGGCGTGCTGAACAAATGGGCGCGCAGCCAGCCTATCCACCCGACTGTGGTCGCAGGCGGTTTCTGGGCAGGGGCGGGGGGATTGGGGTTGACCCAGTGCGTGGGTGGGATGCCGGTTGCCATCGGTGTATTTCCCTGCCTCTACCGTTCCACCAGCGCCACGCGCTGGTTGTACCAGTTCATAAAAAGTGAGGTGACCAGGCTGAATGTCAGATAGGTCGCCATGACCAGCACAATGCCCTGCACCTCCGCACCGGTCTGGTTGACGATGGTGCGCGAGACGTTGAAGAGGTCGGGATAGCCCACAGCGATCGCCAAACTGGAGTTTTTGACCAGGTTGAGGTATTGGCTGGTCAGCGGGGGGATGATGACCCGCAGTGCCTGCGGCAGCACGATCATCTGCAAAGTGGTGCCGGTGCTGAGCCCAAGTGCCCGGCTGGCTTCCCATTGTCCTTTGCCGACCGCGCTGATCCCGGCCCGCACGATTTCGGCGATAAAGGCACCGGTATAGACAAACAACGCCAGCAGCAGCGCCGCAAACTCGGGTGTCAAGCTCATCCCACCCCGAAAATTGAACCCCTGCCGTTGGGGTTCGCTGAGCACCAGCGGGGGAGGTGTGGACCAGGTCAGCCGTACCGCCTCGGCGGGCAGGTCGGTGAAACGAAACGTGCCATCCTGCTCGGTCGCCCCCTGGGCGACGACCTCGTCCTGCGCCCCGTACAGCGTGATCGGCACATGGGCCAGCGTCCGGTCGATCGCCGGCTCCAACGTGCCGTTGCCGTTGCGGTCCTCAAAGAGCGTGCCCCGATCCCCGCGGCGGAGTTCATAGGTGGTGGTCGCGGGCAGGGTGGCGTTGGCAGCCACCACGACATAGCCTGCCCCAGCGACGATCCCCCCGGCGACGATCCCAGCCAACAGCCCGCTTCCCAGCCGCCCGCTGCGGCGCATCCGCCGGCGCTGCAGCCAGGCCACCGCCACCGCCGCAATTCCTCCCCCCAGCAACCACCCATTCCAGTTGAGCCCTGTCTCGGTCAGCTGCGGCCAGGAGAGATACATCCCCCGATTGGTCAGATAGCCCAGGTTGCCCAGCTCGGCAGCATCTTGAATGTTGGGCAGGGCGGCGATCACGCCGACATACCAAAACAGCAGCTGCACCAACAAGGGGGTGCTGCGAAAGAGATCGACATAGACCCCAGCGAGTTGGCGAAGCAGCCAGTTGTTGGAGACACGGGCGATCCCAGCCAGCAAACCGACGACGGTGGCCAGCAGCACACCGGTCAGCCCCACGCGCAGCGTGTTGACGACGCCCACCCAATAGGCACGGCCGTAGCTCTCTTCGGGCTGGAAGGCAGGCCCCTCGGAAATGCCAAACCCGGCGGTCTGGCTCAGAAAATTCCAAGAAAGGGCGCCGCCGGTCGTCGTGTTGGCCGCCGCCAGCCGCGTCGTCATGTTGTTGTACAAAAACCAGCCGGTCAGCAGCACCCCCCCCAAAAAGACCAGCTGCACCAGCACGGCGATCGTGCGGGTGTCACGGTAAAAGGGCGGTTTCGGATCGGGGAACGTTGCACGGGCCATAGGTGTCGCCAACCGTCTCTGTCGGTCAGACCAAAAAATCCAAAAGATCGCCTGTCTGAAGTGCAGGGGAGCCCCTGCACTTCAGACAGCTCAGAATCAACGCATCAAAGATGCATCCAGATCGCTGCCGTCTAGCGGAACGGCGGCGTGTAGAGCAAGCCACCCTGTGACCAGAGCGCGTTCACGCCGCGCGGCAGGTTGAAGGGGGTGTCCGGGCCCAGGTTGCGGTCGTAGATTTCACCGTAGTTGCCGACCTGGGTGAGCGCCTGTACCATGAAGTCGTTGGCCAGACCGAGCTTGGCTCCCATCTCGCCTTCGACACCCAGCAGACGTTTGATCGTCGGGTTTTCGCTGGCCAGCATTTCGTTGATATTCTGGCTGGTGACGCCGCTCTCCTCCGCCTCGATCAGCCCGTTGACGATCCAGCGCACAGCGTCTGCCCAGGCCGGGTCTCCCTGGAAGACAGCACCCGCCAGCGGTTCTTTGGACATAGTGTCCTCGAGAATTATGTGCTCGCTGGGGTCGGCCATCTTGGTCATGCTGGAGACCAGACCGGATTTGTCGGTCGTGAAGCCGTCGCAGCGCCCTTCGTCGTAGGCGGCCAGGGTTTTGTCGTTGTCTTCAAAGACGACCGGGGTGAACTCCAACTCCTGGGCTCGGAAAACGTCGGCCAGGTTGAGCTCGGTCGTCGTTCCGCTTTGCACACAGATGGTGGCGCCATCCATGTCGGCGATGCTGGCAATCCCGCTGCTCTTGCGGACCATCATGCCCTGGCCGTCGTAGAAGGTGACCGGCATAAATTCCATGCCGACTTCGGCGCTGTCGCGCGTCAGCGTCCAGGTGGTGTTGCGGAAAAGGACATCGACCTCGCCTGACTTGACCAGGGTAAAGCGGTCGTTGCCGCTGGCATAGCGGTACTCGACTGCGGAGGCGTCGCCGAGCACGCCTGCCGCCACAGCCCGGCAAAAGTCGACGTCGAAGCCGCTGTAGTTGCCGTTGGCATCGACGTTGCCGAAGCCAGGAACCTGGTTGTTGACGCCGCAGATGAGCTTGCCGCGGGCCTTGACGGTATCGATCAGGCTGCCAGCTTGCTCGGCGGGTGCAGCCGGCTGTTCGGCGGCAGGTTCAGTGGCCGCACTTTCGGCGGGAGCCGGGGCTGCCGCCGGGGCCGGGGCCGGGGCTGCACAGGCTGAATAGACCACTGCGATGATCAACAGCGAGATCGCGACCATTGTGAGACGTTTGTTCATGGGTGAGACTCCTTACAGTCCAGTTACAGTGAAATTGCAGAAATTCTTCCAATCCAGTTGTGCTAACACCAAACACCCCCTCCAGGTACAGAGAGGACTCCACCCCTTTTTCAGCTGCGGAGTATCTCTGAACTGGTTGGGCGAACCGTACGTTCTCAGGATTCTAGGGTATACGGCCACGATGCACTGTGTCCGTATGTTGCCTCCCGCCAATTGCTGAGAAGATACGCTGAACACAAAAAATGGGAGCAGACTGACGCCACAGACACTTCATCCTACGGCACCATCAAGATAGCACAAAGGGCAGCGACTGGCAAATCGCTTTTTGCGGGGGGGCTCGCTCTCCTGCCCCTCTCACAAAGGAGACTCTAAAAACTAAAAAAATAGGGGATTGACAAAATGTTATTTTCCGTTACAATAGCTGAGAACGATACCGGGAACGATACCGGTTTGTCGGGATAGTGCAAAAAAGTCTTTTCCAGTCAAAATTGAGCTGTCTGTCATGCAACGCTTGCAAAGTGGGGCGACCATTCGCGATGTGGCGCGCGAGGCTGGGGTCTCTGTCTCGACTGTCTCGCGTGTCCTCAACGGCAAAGATGATGTTGCTCCAGAGACCGCTGAGCTGGTTCGCCAGGTGATTGCCCAGCTGGGCTACGCGTCCAGCATGGCTGCCCGCAGTTTGCGCAGCCGCACGACCCACGTGGTCGGGCTGGTTGTCCCGGGGATCTGGCACCCGTTCACATCTTTGGTGATCAAGGGGGTCAACCAGGTAACACTGGCGCACGGCTACGACCTGCTGGTCTACGCCAGCGGGCGCAGCCACGACTCTGCGCTGTCGAGCTGGGAACAGCAGCTGGTGGCGCAGCTGAACGGCAGTGTCACCGATGGGATCATCGTGGTGACACCCAACGCTGCCAACTACCGCACTGCCTGCCCGGTCGTGGCGATCGACCCCCATCAGGCCAGCACTGATTTTCCGGCTGTGCTTGCCACCAATTACCAGGGGGCGCTGGATGCGATGGCGTATCTGGTTTCGCTTGGGCACTCGCGGATTGGCTGCATCACCGGGCGTCTCGACTTGCAGAGTGCGCGGCGTCGGCTGGACGGCTACCGAGACGGGCTGGCCCACTCGGGGATCGAGGCAGACCCTGCGCTGATTGCAACGGGGGACTACAGCCGGTCGTTGGGCGCCGAATGTGCACGGCGGCTGTTGGCGCTCTCCGCCCCACCGACAGCCATTCTGGCGGCCAGCGACGAGACTGCCTTTGGGGTCTACGATGTCGCCGCAGAATTGGGGGTGCGCATCCCTGCCGACCTTTCGGTGGTCGGCTTCGACAACACGCTGGAGAGCGCTTCGGTCAGCCCGCCGCTGACGACCGTGGACCAGGCGATCGAGTCGATGGGAAGGCTGGCCGCCGAAATTGTGCTCAAACTCATCCAGGGGCATCCCTGGGAGAGTCAGCTGCAGAGAGTCCCGACCCAGCTGGTCATCCGCCAGTCCTGCCGGGCACTCGCTGAAAAAGTGTAATCGTTGTTTTCAGATTGCCGAACCGGCAGCCGAGGAAGCCGCTGCAGCACCGGCAGAAGAGGTTCCAACCTCTGGGCTGGGGGATCTGCCCCGCAACGAGACGTTGATTGCCGACATCCTGACCGGCCGGGTCGGTTCTCCCACCAATTTCAACGAGTGGGTCGGCTGGAAATGGCGTGACCGCGGGATGCAGAATCTGGCCAACGAACCGCTCTGGTCGGTCGATTTTGCCACCGGCGAGATCATTCCCGGCCTGGCGGCCGGCGACCCGGACTACAACGAAGACTTTACCGCGCTGACCATCCCGCTGCGCCAGGGAGTCACCTGGTCGGACGGGCAGCCTTTCACCGCAGCCGACGTGGTCTTCACCGTCGAGACGCTGATGGCCCACGAAGGGTTCAACGCCAACAGCTTCTTTGTCGAGAATGTGGCCTCGGTCTCGGCGGTCGACGATGTCACGGTCGCCTTCGAGCTCAAGATCTCCAACTCGCGCTTCCACACCACCTTCCTCGACCGCTGGGGGGCGACCTGGATCATGCCCAAGCATATCTGGGAGTCGGTCGAAGACCCGGTCAATTTTGAGTTCAACCCCTTTGTCGGCACGGGCCCGTACAAGCTGCACAGCTTCGACCCCTCCGGCTTCTGGACGATCTGGGAAAAGCGCGCCGACTGGGACAAAAGCCCGACCGGCATGCTCTTCGGCGAGCCCAAGCCCCGGTATGTCGTCTTCCAGTATTTCGCCAACGAAGGCGCCAAAATTCTGGCCCAGCTCACCCATGCCGCCGATGTGATCAACGTCTCCTCGGATGGACTCAAAGCCGTGCTGGCCCAGTCGGACTCCTCCCGCGCCTACCAGCTGGAATTCCCCTATGTGGTCAACAACGACCCGGCCCAGACCGGCCTGACCTTCAACACCGTACGTGCGCCCTACGACAACCGCGAGGTGCGCTGGGCCCTGCTGCTGGCGATCGACATCGCCGAATACATGGGGCTGGCTGTCGACGGCACAGGCGCACTCAGCCCGGTGCACATCCCGTCGCTGAGCAACTACCCGCGCGACTTTATCGCCCCGATGGAAGCCTGGCTGCAGGAGTTCACGCTCGACCTGGGCAACGGCGAGACCTTCAAGCCCTACGACCCGGATGCCCCCCAGCGCATCGTCGAATATGCGCGCGGACGAGGCAATGAAATCTCGGACGATCCAGCGGTGCAGGACCAGGCCTTTGGCCTCGGCTGGTACAAGTACGCGCCCGACGTCGCCGAGAAGTTGCTGGTCAAGAATGGCTTCAGCCGAGATGGCAGCGGCAACTGGCTGCTGCCCGACGGCACCCCGTGGAAGCTCTCCTGCCTGAGCGGCACCGACGTCGCCACCGGCCACCCTGCCCGCAACTGCGCCGCTGCAGTGCAGGCCTGGAAAAAATTCGGGATCGACGCCACCGCCTATCCCTCGGAAGCGTCTGCCAACCTGAACGCGATCGGCGACTTCGACGTCTCGGGCAACTGGCCGGCACAGGAACCCTGGGGCGCCGGGCCTGACCTCTACCGCGTGCTCAACTACTGGAACTCCGAGTATGTCAAGCCGCTAGGCGACACCACCAACGGCCACCCCTCGCGCTGGTCAACCCCAGAAATGGATGCCGTGATCGAGAAGCTGCGCAACACCGACCCGACCGACACCCAGGCCACGATCGATGTGGGGATCGAGGGGCTCAAGCTGGCTGTCACGGAAATGCCGGGCATCCCCACCTACGGCTATGTCGGCTTCATCACCTGGGATCAGACCTACTGGACCAACTGGCCCGGTGCGGAGAACCCCTACACCCAGCCATACACCCACTGGGGACCCTTCAAGTACATGACGCCGTTCCTGGAACCGGCCGGCGCGCCGTAGGCCGATCGGGGTTGGAGCGTGCGCCGGCATGCTGCCTGGCGAAAAGTGCTGTTGCGGGAGCGCTGTCCTCCCGCAACAGCCTCCCGCAACAGCCTTGAATAAGGAGGTGCTCTCTCTATGTTCGTACGCCGCTACCTGATACCACGCCTGATCCAGTATGTGCTGGTGATCCTGTTGGGAATCACCGCAGTCTTTTTTATCCCCCGTCTGCTCCCCAACGACCCGGTCCTGCGCACGGTCGCCGAGCTGCGCGCGCGTGGCTCGACCCTGGAGCCGGGAGCGGTCGACAAAATCATCGCCGACCTGACCGAAATGTATGGGCTCGAAGGGTCAATGGGAGAACAGTACTGGGCGTTCTGGGGCCGCCTGCTGCGCGGCGATCTGGGGGTTTCCTTCTTCCAGTTTCCTACACCGGTGCTCAAGCTGATCACCACAGCCCTGCCCTGGACTTTGGGGCTGTTGCTGACGACCACGCTCCTTTCTTGGGGGATCGGCAATCTGGTGGGCGGGTTTGCCGGGTATTACTCGAACCGGCGCTGGTCGCATCTCCTCGACACCGTGGCGATGGTGCTGCGCCCGATGCCCTATTATATTTTTGCCTTCGCCCTGCTGCTGCTCTTTGCCTATGTGGTGCGCTGGTTCCCGGTGTCGGGCGGGGCGACGCTGGGCCGCCAGCCCAGCTTTTCCTGGGCGTTTATCCAAGATATGCTGTGGCATTCGTTTCTGCCCGCCTTTTCGATTTTTATCCTCGGCGCAGCGGTCTGGTTCCAGACCATGAAACTGGTGGTCCAGAATGTCAACGGCGAGAGTTTTGTTTTTTATGCCAAACTGAGCGGGGTACAGGAGAGCAAAATCGTCTCCCGCTATGTGATCCGCAACGCCCTGCTGCCGCAGATCACCGGGCTGGGGCTGTCGTTGGGCTTGATCTTCAGCGGCGCGCTGATCACCGAGATTGTCTTTTCGTACCCAGGGCTCGGCACGCTCCTCTACAACGCCATCATCACCGGCGACTACAACCTGATCATGGGCATCACGGTTTTTTCGATCGTGGCGATTACGACGGCTGTCTTGATCGTGGATCTGCTCTATCCGTTTTTTGACCCGCGCATTCGCTATATGTAAGGAGCACAGCTACCGTGAAACTGTTCCGAGATCTGCTGCGCGATTACCGTTTTGCGCTCGGTTTCTGGGCGCTCTGCCTGCTGCTGGTTTTTGCAGCCCTTTCGTTTGGCTCTCCTTACGACCCGACCGTCTGGGGGGAGGTGCCGCGCGACCAGCGCCCCTCGGCCGAATACTGGCTGGGGACAGATTCGAATGGCCAGGATATTTTTTGGCTGGCCACCTTTGCGGTGCGCAACTCGCTGATCATTGCGCTGATTGCCGGGGTGGTTTCACGCATCGTCGCCGTGGTGGTCGGGATGGTGGCGGGCTACCGCGGCCACACGACCGACCGTGTGCTGATGTTTTTCAGCGACAGCCTGCTGGTCATCCCCCTTTTTTTGGTCATCGTCATGCTGGCCATGCTGATCCGTTCCAGCCTCAACCTGGTCACCTTGGGACTGCTGCTGGCCTTTTTTGGCTGGGCCTGGGACGCACGCCTGATCCGCTCGCAGATTTTGAGTCTGCGTGAGCGGGAGTTTACCCAGACTTCGATTCTCTCCGGCGCCAATACGCTGAGGCTGGTCTTCAACGAGTACATGCCCTATATCACCCCCCTGGTCTTTTCTACCCTGATCAACAACATGGCCTGGGCGATCGGCCTGGAAATTACGCTGGCCATTCTCGGGCTGCTCGACCTCTCTATCCCGACGTTGGGAACCATGCTCTACTGGGCGATCAACTACCAGGCGATCCTGCTCGGTCGGTGGTGGTGGCTGATGACCCCGATCACCATCTCGCTGTTGCTTTTTGTCGCTTTGTACTGGCTCTCCGTCAGCATCAGTGTCTATCTGGACCCGCGTACACGGGTGCAGCGTATCGGGGCAGGGTGAGCAAGATGGACAACACAATTCTGAGAACGACTGCGCTGCAGGCTTTTTACCAGCTGGATCTTTACGGCAAGACCAAACTTGTCAAAGCAGTCAACGACGTGGACCTGGCCATCCAGACCGATGAAATCTATGGGATTGCCGGTGAAAGCGGCTGCGGCAAATCTACATTGCTCAAAGCGCTGGTCGCAGCGGTCGAGCCGCCGCTGCGGGTGGTGGGGGGGAAAGTGACCTACCGCATCGACGGCAAAGAGGTGGATGTCTCCACGCTCAGCCCGGAAGAAAAACGTGCGCTGCGGCTGAGTTATATCGCCTACGTGCCCCAAGGATCCATGAGCGTGCTCAACCCCGTGGCCCGCATCCGCGACACCTATCGTGACTTTATCGAGAGCCATCTGGGCCGACGCCGCCACCAGGAAGCCTTTGCCCTGGCCCAGGATCACCTCACCGATCTGGGGCTGCCCCTCAAAATTCTGGACGCCTATCCCCACCAGCTGTCGGGAGGGATGCGGCAGCGGGTCACCATCGCGCTGGCTACGCTGCTCAAGCCGCGTATTCTGATCGGCGACGAGCCGACCACGGCACTCGATGTGGTGGTCCAGCGTGGGGTCGTCCAGCTGCTCAAAGAGGTCCAGGCCCGCCTGAAGAATACGATCGTGCTCGTCACACACGATATGGGGGTGCACGCCAATATCGCCGACCGGATCGGGATTATGTATGCCGGTCGCATTGTCGAAGAGGCAGCGACCGAGAAAATTTTTGGCGCGCCAGCCCACCCCTACACCCAGTATTTGATCAGTTCGCTCCCCAAATTCGGCGACAAAACCCCGCGCGAGAGTGTGCCCGGCAGCCCTCCGTCGCTGGCCAATCTGCCTGGCGGCTGCCCCTTTCACCCACGCTGCCCCCACGTTCAGACGCGCTGCAAAGAAAAAATGCCGGGCTTTACCCAGATCGAAAAGAACCACAGAGTGGCCTGTTGGCTGGTGGGAGAGGGAGAGCATGGACAAGCTGCTTGAAGTCGAAAATCTGACCAAAGTCTTTGCGCTGGGCAGTGTGCTCTCCAAGCTGCGCATCACCGCAGTCGACAATGTCTCGTTTTTTATCAAACCTGCCGAAATTTTTGCCCTGGCCGGCGAGAGCGGCTGCGGCAAATCCACCACCGCCCGCATCATTCTGGGCTTCGAACACGCTACCGCCGGCACCATCACCCACAGCGGCAAGAAAGAGGCCAAAAACGAGCGGGTCTGGTTCACCGAAGGAATCCAGGCGATCTTTCAAGACCCGTTCGGCACCTTCAACCCGCTGCGCCCGGTCGAACGCTATTTTTTTGAAACCCTCCGCAATTACAAGCTGGCCTCCTCGCCCGCCGAAGCCGTGCGTCGGATCGACGCCAAGCTGCACGCAGTCGGGCTCTCCTACGAAGACCTGGCCGGCAAGTACCCCAGCGAATTTTCCGGCGGACAGCTGCAGCGCATCTCGATCGCTCGCGCGCTGCTGACCGACCCCCAGCTGATTGTCGCCGACGAGCCAGTCTCGATGGTCGACGCGTCGCTGCGCATGTCGATCGTCAACCTCTTCAAAAAACTGCGCGACGAACTGGGAGTCAGCGTCCTCTATATCACACATGACCTGGCCACCGCCTACTATGTGTGCGACCGCATTGCTATCATGTTCCGGGGCGACATCGTCGAGATGGGAACGGTGGAAGAGGTGCTGATGAACCCGCGCCACCCCTACACCCAGCTGCTGCGCGCCTCGATCCCAGAAGCAGACACCACACACCGCTGGCAGGGAGAGATCCGGCTGGCCGACACCGAGCAGGACGAATACCTGCGCCAGGGGTGCCGCTTCGCCGGGCGCTGCCCGCACGCGATGGAGATCTGCCGCAGCACACCGCCGCCTACCGTCCAGGTGGAGGGGGTGCAGGTCCGCTGCTATTTGTACAGCGAACCTTTCTCTTGAATCTGGCACACACACGAGCGGAGACCCCCGCAGGCTGCCTCTGTGCAGTATGCTGTCCGGTATGCTGTGCAGTATGCTGTGCAGTATGCTGTCCGGTATGCTGTGTGGTATAGTGTGCAAAACGACCGATCTGTGTCTGTGTGGGCTCGGCAGCCAAGGAGAGCAAAGGGCAATGCAGGAAACGTGGACGCTGCGTCTGGTGACCGACCTGGAAGAGGTTGCTCACTTTCAGCAGCTGGAGCAACGGGTCTGGCACTCCTCAGCCGAGGATCTGGTGCCTGTGCATGTGGCGATCACGGTGATCCGCAACGGAGGCGGGCTGCTCGGGGCCTTTGACCCCGCCGGCCCGCGCGAGACCGGCGGTATGGTCGGACTCACTTTCTGGTTCCCTGGGTTCGGGGTGCCGACGACGAATGCAGAGGGCAACCGTGCGGAAGCCGCCGGCCCATGTCTCAAAATTTGCAGCCACATGGCCGGCGTCCTGCCAGAGTGGCAAGGACGCGGGCTGGGTGCACAGCTGAAGTGGGCCCAGCGTCAGGCAATCCTGGCCCAGGGCCAGACCCGTTGGGTGACCTGGACCTATGACCCGCTCCTGCGCACCAACGCCTTGCTCAACATCCGCCGTCTGGGCGCCGTCTGCAACACCTATCAGCGCAACTGGTATGGGCTGATGCAGGATGGGCTGAACGCCGGTATGCCGAGCGACCGCTGCCAGGTCGACTGGTGGCTGGACAGCCAGCGTGTGCAGGAGCGGGCGGACGAAGCGCCGCGCCTGCGTTCAGCGGCGCCCAGTGTGCCGGCCAGCCTCTACGTGGTGCCAGGACAGACCAGCCTTGCAGGACTCCCAGCCCCCGACGAAGGGGAGCTGCCGCTCGACGGAAGAGCGCTCGCTCTGCCGATCCCAGACGCGATCGCCGAGCTCCGGCGCAGAGACGCCAGTCTGGGGATGGCGTGGCGGCTTGCGCTGCGCCATCAGCTGGAGCATGCGTTTGCCGCCGGCTATGTGATGGTCGACTGCCTGCAGCTGGCCGACGGACAGTGGCACTACCTGCTGGAAATGCGCCCTGTGGAACCCATTGCCGGCCAGACGGCCGGCCAGGGGATCCTCGGAAAGGAAGCGACGAATGGGCGTGCTCTCTGAACAGGCCGTGGGCGTGCGCTCTGCGCCCCGTCCCATCTCCGGGCTGGGGTACGATGCCAGTTTTGTGGCGCTGGCCACCCTGTTTGTGGGGGGGCTTTTTTTGGATGGCTGGGCACACAACCACGGCCTTGTCGACCAGAGCTTTTTTACGCCGTGGCACGCCTTTTTCTACGGCGGGTTTGCCCTGACCGCGCTGGCTCTGCTCGGCGCCGGGCTGTGGAACCGCCGCAATGGCCTGCCGTGGACGCGCTCGCTGCCGGAAGGCTATGGGCTGGCGCTGCTGGGCTCGGCCATTTTTGCGGCTGGCGGTGTGGGTGACCTGGTCTGGCATACCCTTTTCGGCGTCGAAGAGAATTTTGAGGCACTGGTCAGCCCGACCCACCTGCTGCTCGGTATCGGGATGGCCCTGGTGGTGAGCGCGCCGCTGCGGGCTGCGTGGCGCCGCTCTGGGTCTGCGGGCTGGCGTGCGTTGGCCCCCGCACTGCTGTCAGGGACGCTGCTGCTCTCCCTCTTCACCTTTTTTATGATGTTCTCGCACCCGCTGATGAGCCTCATCGGGGGGCGTCTGCACAGTTCGTTCCACAATGACATCGGCCAGATGGCCGGTGTGGTCAGCCTGATGGTGACGGCAGCCCTGTTGATGGGGATGGCGTTTCTGCTGCTGCAGCGCTGGGTGCTGCCGGCCGGGGCGCTGAGTCTGGTTTGGGGAACGAACACGGTGTCGATGGCCATTGTGAACTGGGAGCTGCCGTACGCCGGCCTGCTGCTGGGCGCCATGCTGGCCGCCGTGGTCGTCAGCGACTGGCTGCTGGTCCGGGCCCAGGCCCTGTATCCGGATCTGAGCGGGCTGCGGGTCTTCGCCTTTGTGGCGCCGGCGCTGTTGTTTGGCGCCTATTTCCTCGCCCTGCTGCAGAGCGAAGGAACCCGCTGGTCGATCCACCTGGTCGGCGGCGCCATTTTTCTGCCCGGCGTCGTCGGGCTGCTGCTCAGCTATCTGGCCTGGCCCCCAGCCCTGCCGAGCCCATCCCCCTGGCAGCAGGGATCTTCCAAACCGCCCAGGTAGCCCCTGCGATGGCCCAGCTCGCCGATTTTCTGTTTGTCAACGCGGCGGTTTACACCGCCGACCCAGCTTGCCCCGCCGGGGAGGCGGTGGCGGTGCGCGGCAACCGCCTCCAGTTTGTCGGGCGGACCGCCGAGGCGCTGGCCTGGCGCGGGCCCCAGACCGAAGTGATCGACGCCGGCGGCCGTTCGCTGCTGCCCGGTCTGATCGACAGCCACTTCCACCTGCTGTGGGGATCGCTCCGGCTGGACAAATTGCGGCTGGAAGAGGCGACCACCCTCGCCGCGATCCTGGAACAGACCGCCGCCTATGCCGCCGCCCACCCGCAGCGGGAGTGGATCGAGGGGGTGCAGCTCCTCTACAACGCCATCCCCGCCGGTCAACGGCTGGACCGTTGGCAGCTCGACAGCGTCGTGCCCGACCGTCCGGTTCTTCTCAGCGCCGCCGACGGCCATACGGTCTGGGCGAACAGCGTTGCGCTGCGCCGGGCCGGTCTTCTGCACGGCTGTGCCACCCCCGCCGGCAGCGAAGTGGTGATGGACGCCGCCACCAGCACCGCCACCGGCGAACTGCGCGAGCCGGGTGCCTTCGACCTGGTGCGCCGGCAGATCCCGCCACCCAGCGAGGCCGACCGTCTGGCAGCGCTGCGCCAGGGGCTTGCCCTCTGTGCCCGACACGGCCTGACCAGTGTCCACAACATGGACAACTGGCACCATGCGATCGACCTCTTCGCTGCGCTGGAAGCTCGCGGCGAGATGAGCGTCCGCGTCTATGTGCCCTTCAACGTCGAGCCAGAGACGCCGGTCGAGCAGGTGGCGGAGGCAGCCGAGCTGCGCGAGCGCTTTCAGGGGCCCTTTGTGCGGGCAGGGGCGGTCAAAGTTTTTCTGGACGGTGTGCTCGAATCCCGCACTGCGCTGCTGGTGGAACCTTACGCAGGAGAAGCAGAGCTGTGCGGGGAGGCGCTCCACAGCGCCGAACGCTTCCAGGCCATTGCGGTCGCAGCAGATCGGCTGGGTCTGCAGATCGCCGTGCATGCCTGCGGGGACGGCGCGGTGCGGCGGGCGCTCGACGGCTTTGCGCACGCTCGCCGGGTCAACGGCGTGCGCGACAGCCGGCACCGCATCGAGCACATCGAGCTTGTCCACCCTGCCGACCTGTACCGTTTCGCCGAGCTCGGCGTGGTGGCCAGCATGCAGCTGGCCCACAGCCCGACGACAGCAAACGACTACGATGTCTGGCAACAACGGGCAGGTCCGGCACGCTGGCGCTACAGCTTTGCCTGGCAGAGCCTGCGCGATGCCGGCGCCCGCCATGCCTACGGCAGCGACTGGCCAGTCGCCCCGCTGGACCCTCTGCTGGGCATCTGGAACGGGCTGGCCCGCCAGCCCTGGCAGCCAGGCGACCCGGTGCAGCGCCAGTCGCTGGCCCAGCTGCTCGACGGGTACACGCGCGACGCAGCCTACACCGAATTTCAGGAACAGACCAAAGGCCGCCTGCGCGCCGGCCTGCTGGCCGACCTGGTGTTGCTGGACCACAACCTCTTCCAAACCCCGCTCGACGCCCTCCGCCAGGTACGCCCTGTGCTGACTATGGTCGACGGCCGGATTGTCTGGCGAACCTACTGACCGTTTTTTGAAGAAGGAGAGTCCTTGATGCACTGGAAATTTCATTCGACCTTGCTGTGGGTGCTGGCTGCTGGCTGGCTGTTGGTGGCCTGTGTGCCGGCCCAGCCGGTGTCCTCTCCTGGCGCGGAGGGCGCTGCGGGAGGTACTTTGACCCTCGGGCTTGGTTCGGAGCCGGAAACCCTCGACCCAGGCGACGCCGTCTATGTGCAGGAACAGCTGGTTTTGATCAACCTGTTCGACTCGCTGCTGTCGATGGCGCCGGACACGACCCTGCACCCTGCCCTGGCATCCAGCTGGGAGGTCAACGACGCCTACACCGAGTTCACCTTTACCCTGCGCCAGGATGTCACCTTTCATGACGGCACCCCCTTCAACGCGGCGGCGGTCCAGGCCTCGTTCGACCACATCGTCAGCGACGCTGTGTTGGAGTCAGGCGGCAAGACCCTGCTGGTCGACCACCAGTATACCGGGAGCGAGGTGGTCGACGAATTCACCGTCGTTGTGAAATTTGCCGCCCCGTACCCGACCTTTCTGCGCGACGCTGCACGTCAGTGGCTCAGCATCTCGTCGCCGACAGCGCTGGAGAGCTCGGGCAGCGACTACGGGCGCAACCCGGTTGGCACCGGCCCCTTTCGCTTCGTGCGCTGGGATGCACAGTCGCAGCTTGTGCTCGAGCGCAACCCAGACTACAACTGGGCACCTCCCTTTGCCGCCCACCAGGGGCCGGCCCGGCTTGCACAGGTCATCTTCCGCTTCCTGCCCGAATCTGCCACCCGGCTGACCGCCTTTGAGACCGGTGAAATCCAGATTGCCAGCGAGCCGCCGGCGCTGGACGCCATCGCCCTGGCCGAGGCCGGCACTGGCGTACTGGAAACCTTCGCCCAGCCTGGCATCCCGGCGATCATGATGATCAACACGCAAAAGGCCCCCACCGACGACCTCAACGTGCGCAAGGCCATGATCCTGGCGCTCAACCACGAAGAGTTTGTCCAGACCGCCTTCCAGGAGCTGGGCATTCCCTCCTACAGTGTGTTGTCGCCGACGACCTGGTCTTTCGACGAAGAGGCGGCCAGCCTCTACCGCTACGACCCGGCGGAGGCTGCACGGCTGCTCGAAGCGTCCGGCTGGGTCGACAGCGACGGGGATGGCCTGCGCGAAAAAGAGGGGGAGCCGCTGACGATCGACTACATCACCTCCCCGATTTGGGAAGAGGCCTTCAACGAGCTGTTGGCCGGCTACCTGACCCAGGCTGGTTTCACCGTGCAGATGCGGGCGATGGACGACACCGGCATTGCGGCGGAAGCCTCTGCCGGCAGCTACAGCATGCTCTACATCTACTGGACCCGCGCCGACCCCTCGCCGCTGCGCATCCTGTTTCACTCTGAAAACATCGAGGGAGGGGCGGCCTACACCCGCTTCAGCGACGCCGAGCTGGATCGGGTGCTGGCCGACGGGGACACGCAGACCGACGAAGCCGTGCGCGAGCAGGACTATGTCACAGCCCAGCGCATCATCATGGAGAATGCGCTGGTGCTGCCGCTCTTCACCGTCAACACCACCTATCTGAACGCGCCGTCGGTCCAGAACTTCTCCTTCGACGTCGAAGGGTACCCCTGGATTTACGACATTGCGTTGGCCGAGTGACCGACCTGCGGTGCTGTGCGGCAAGCCGCACAGCACCGCAACGAAGCCAGTCTCATGTACCAGTATCTGCTGCGCCGCCTTTTGACTTCGCTGCTGGTGCTTTTGGGCGTGTCGGTGTTGGTCTTTTCGATCCTCCATCTCGTGCCAGGAGACGCTGTGACCGCCCTCTTGGGCAGGCAGAATGTCTCTGCCGAACGAGTCAGCGAGCTGCGCGGCCGGCTGGGGTTGGACGACCCTCTTCCGGTTCAGTATGTCCGCTATCTGAGCCGGGCGCTGCGCGGGGATCTGGGGATCTCGATCCGCAGCTCGCTGCCGGTTTCCGCAGCGATCGCCGAGCAGCTGCCGAGCACGCTGGCGCTGGCGTGCTCGGCGCTGGCCATTGCGCTGCTGCTTGGCTTTGTGCTGGGGCTGACGGCAGCCCTGCGCCAGGGGGGCTGGCTTGACACAGCGCTCATGGGGCTCTCGGTGAGTGGGATGTCGCTGCCGACCTTTTGGCTGGGGCTGCTGCTGATTCTGCTCTTTGCCGTGCGGCTGCGCTGGTTTCCCAGCATCTCCAACAGCAACAGTCTGGCCGATCTGACGCTGCCGGCGTTGACGTTGGGGCTGCCCGAGGCGGCAGTTGTCGCACGCATGGTGCGTGCCAGCCTGCTTGACGTTCTTGGACAGGAGTATGTCACCGTTGCGCGTGCCAAAGGGCTGCCCGAACGCCGCGTGGTGGTGGGCCACGCGCTGCGCAACGCCCTGATTCCGGTCGTCACCTTTGTCGGGTTGCAGCTGGCCTATCTGCTCGGTGGCTCGGCGATCGTCGAGACCTTGTTTGCCCGGCAAGGGATCGGGCGGCTGGCGGTCGACGCCATCGCCAACCGCGATTACCCGATGGTCCAGGGGACGGTGCTGGTGGTGGCCACGCTGTACGTCGCCATCAACACGGTCACCGATATCGTCTACACAGTGCTCAACCCCAAGATTCGTCTGCAATAAACGTGTCACCGATACACAGTGCTCCACCGCAAGATTCGTCTGCAGCAAACGGGAACCCGTTTGCTGCTCGTCGGGCCGGGCCGGAATCAGGGCGCAGCGAATCGCCGGGTCGGCGCCTGCTGCGCCGCACGCTGCACCATCGCGGCGCGCAGGTGGGCGCCGCCATTTTGCTGTTGCTGGTCGGGCTCAGCCTGGCGGCGCCGCTGTTGACAGGGCGGGACCCCGACGGGATCGACCCAACCGTTCCCTTGCAGGCGCCGAGCTGGGAGCACCCGCTCGGGACCGACCACATCGGCCGCGATCTCTGGGCCCGGTTTCTGTACGGCGGGCGTCTCTCGTTGCGGGTCGGGCTGTTGGCGATTGCGCTGGGGGCCACTGTCGGCATCGGCATCGGTCTGCTGGCTGGCTACTACGGTGGCTGGATCGACGCGGCCAGCAGCTGGCTGAGCGAGGTGCTGCTCTCTTTCCCCGACATTCTGCTGGCACTGGCCATCATTGCTGTGCTGGGTCCGGGCATCACCAACGCCATGTTGGCCATCGGCCTTGCCTTTATTCCTTCATTTGCGCGGCTCACCCGCGGCCATGTGCTGGCGATCCGCGAGCTGGGCTATGTCGAAGCTGCGCGTGCGATTGGGGTGCCGGATTGGCAGATTCTTCTGCGCCACGTGCTGCCCAACACGCTGCGCACGCTGCTGGTGCTGCTGACGCTGGGCATCGGTTCGGCGATTTTGTCCGGTGCAGCGCTGAGTTTTCTGGGGCTGGGCGCGCAGCCGCCGACAGCAGAATGGGGGGCGCTGCTCAACGCTGGCCAGAAGTATGTGCGCCAGGCGTGGTGGCTGACCCTCTTTCCAGGAGGGGCGATCTTTCTCACCGTGCTGGCGGTGAACTTGATTGGGGATGCCCTCAGCGATGCGGTGGCGGGCACCGCGTCCGCCCAGCGCTGAGAAGAGAGGAGAAGCAGGATGCAATCGACCGTGCTCTACCAGCTGATCGACACGCTCAGCCTGCTGGTCAGCCAGCAGGGGCTGGCCCAGGCCCACAAAGGAGAGCCTGTGGCCCGGCTGGCGCGCGCCCACCTCTTCACAGCGCTGCGCCAGCTGGACGGTTGGCACAAAGGGCTGGCGATCCAGTTTCTCTACGAAGCCGGGCTGATCGGCGCCCATTTTGTGGCGGATCTGCCGCCGGTGCAGCCGGTGCTGGCGCTCCACGGCGCCGACTTGTCTGGCCTGCTCCTGCCGCGCGTTAACCTGGCCTGGGCGCATCTGGCTGTCTCGGACCTGACTGGGGCCGACCTGCGCGAGAGCTGCCTGATCTGTGCCAACCTGTATGCAGTCGACCTGGTCGACGCCGACCTGGCGGGTGCCAATCTGTGTGGCGCCAACCTCTACATGGCCGAGCTCAGCGGCGCCAATCTGGCTGGCGCCGACCTGCGCAGTGCGGTAGTGGCGCCGACCCAGCTGGCCAGTGCCCGGGTCAGCGCGGCCACCCGTCTGCCCGACTGAACGTGGACAGCCGCCATCAGCGGCGATGAACTATCGAACAAAGCCGAGATCCTCGA
>JAPLGY010000466.1 GCA_026389955.1 Caldilinea sp.
TGAAGTAGACCCGGATAAAAAATGCAGTTGACAGCCCCCAAAACATGTTGTATATTGGAATCGATTCCAAACAGGTTGTCCGTAATTTTTAATGGATTCTATGCAAAAACGGAGCGCTACGATCCAGGATGTCGCACGTCGGGCCGGAGTGGGGATCGGCACTGTCTCGCGTGTGCTCAACGGCCACCCCAATGTCACCCAGGCCACGCGCGAACAGGTCTTGCAGGTGATCGCCGACCTGGACTACCGCCCCAAATCGGCGGCTGTGACGTTGCGTACCCGCCAGACCCGTGAAATTGGGCTGATCACCGACGAAATTGCGACCACACCGTTTGCGTTCGACCTGATCCGCGGGGCTCAGGACGAAGCGTGGGCCCACCAGTCGATTCTGGTGCTGATCAACACCAGCGGCAACCCGGACCTGCTCAACGCGGCTCTGGACCAGATGTATGACCGGCAGGTGCAGGGCGTGCTCTATGCCGCAATGTTCCACCAGCCGGTCAATCTGCCCGATCGTTTCCGAGAGCTGCCCGCTGTGTTGGTCGATTGCTACAGCGAGGACCGCAACCTGCCTTCGGTGGTGCCCAATGAGATCCAAGGGGGGCAGGACGCTGTGGCCACGTTGTTGCAGCACGGCCATCGGCGGATCGGGTTCATCAACTACACGACCAGCCAGCCTGCTGTGGTCGGCCGTCTCGAAGGGTACCGCCGGGCGCTGGCTGCAGCAGGGGTGGCCTACGACCCGACGCTGGTGGTCCAGGCAGATATTGCCTCCGATGCGGTCTACCGGACGACAGTTCGGCTGATGCAGCAGCCGAACCGACCGACCGCTCTGTTTTGCTTCAACGACCGTACTGCGATGTGGGCCTACGACGCGCTGCGCGATCTGGGTCTGCGGGTGCCGGAGGAGGTGGCTGTGATAGGATTTGACAATCAGGAGCTGCTGGCGGCCAACTTGCGGCCGCCCTTGACAACCATGCAGCTGCCCCACTACGAAATGGGGCGCTGGGCTGTGCACCATCTGATTGCTGGCAACCCACAGCCCTCGCTGACGGCGCCCCAAGTCCAGCTCGATTGCCCGTTGGTCTGGAGAGCGTCGGTCTGAGAAATCACGCGGGCTCCAGGACATCCTGGAGCGATCTGCCGTCCGGTTCTGGGCCAGTTGACAGGCCGGATGGAATTCAAAATAAGGGGTGAAGCGCCGTAGGACAGCCTGGCAGGCTTGTGGGTTCAGGAGTGGCGTCTGCTCTGTCCCAGAGACCAACCGAATCGCAGACAGTATTTTGGCGCAGAAAACCTGGCTATTCGTTTACACACATTTGTTGTCTGTACTTTTGAAAAAGAGGAGATCCACACAATGCAACACCAAGGATTGAACCGGCGCCAGTTTCTGCAGATGGCGGGGGTGGGTTCCGCAGCGGCCATGCTGGCCGCCTGTGTCCCCGCTCAGCCGGCGGCGGCTCCCGCTGCCGATGGGGAAGGTGCAGCGCCGGCCAAGGAGACTGTCGTCCTGCGCGTGCAAGGTGACCCGGCCAACGAAACACCCCTGCTCGAACCGTTCCGCCAGGTTCACCCCGATATCGACCTGGAGTTCATTGCCGTCACCGGCATCGACCACGAAGAGATCGCCAGCAAGATTCTGTCGATGATCGCAGCGGGCGAGCAGATCGACTTTGGCTACTCGGCGACCGAAGCCCTGCAGCTCTATGCGGGCCAAGGGCTGGCGTATGCGCTCGACGAATTCATCCAGCGCGATGAGGCGGAAGTGGCCGAGTATTTTGCGGACGTGCACCCCTCGCTGATCGAGGCGATGATGTACGAAGGCAGCGTGTACGAGCTGCCCTTCGATTTCAACGCCGCCAATATGTACTACAACACCCAGCTCTTTGCTGAGGCGGGCGTGGACCACCCGGCCGACAACTGGTCGAAGGACGACTTCCTGGAGGTCGCACGCAAGATTGCCAAGAAGGACGATTCCGGCCAGACCACCGTCTTTGGCTATGCCTGGACGAACCGTCTGTGGGGCAGCTGGATGCCCTGGATCTTCGTCAACGGGGGCAACCTCTTCACCGAAGAAAAGGCCCCCGGCGGTGAGTGGCTCTGGAGCACCTTCTACGCCGACGACGCAGCGGCGGCAGGCCGTGGCGGCGGGTACCGCTGGGTCACGCCGACCGCCAATTCCCCGGCAGTCGTCGAGGCACTCGACCTGGTGGTCACCTTGACCAACGAAGGCACCTCCCCGGCGATCGAAATGGGAGGCGGGCAGACGCTGCAGGGGTTCTTCGCCGACAACAAGCTGGCGATGACCCCGGCCGGCGGTTTCTGGGCAGGCGGCCTGGCCAACGCTGGCTTCGCCAACGGCTCCTTCGATGTACAGCTCTTCCCCAGCTGGAAGAGCCAGCGCCATCAGTTCGGCACCGGCGGCCAGTGGATTTCGGCGCAGAGCCAGCACCAAGAGGAGGCCTGGACCTACAGCAAGTTCCGTATCTCCCAAGAGGGAATGAAGCTCTGGTACGGCGCCAATGGGATCATCACGACCCCGTCGCGGCGTTCGATGCTGGTCGCCGAGGCCTTCGCCGAGACGGGCCCGGCGCACTGGCAGGTCTTCTACGACACGCTTGACAAACACCCGGACACTGCCCCGATCCCGGCGCCGCCGATCTCCAACCCGATGACCACCCTCTTCACCAGCTATACGGGCCGGGCGATGACCGGCGAGCTCTCCCCCCAACAGGCGATGGACGAGCTGCAGAAGGAGCTGGAGGATCTGGTCGCCCGCTCGCAGGACATCATGTATCCGCAGGGCTGAGCCCTGACGGTTGCCAACCCAAACGACTGGCACCGGAGGTTCTTTCCGCTCCCCTCACGCAGGGGCATCGGAAAGAACCTCTCTCCCGGCCAGCAGGATGGAAGGAGAAGGATGATGCAGACAACTGTCACCACACGCAAGCGGACAGCCCTGGCCGGCTGGTTGACCGAGCCAACACTGGCTGGCATGCGCCGGCGCAAGGCGCTGTTGGGGTATTTGTTTGTCCTGCCCACCATTCTGGGCATTTTGGTCTTCACCGCCGGTCCAGTGCTGGTCTCGTTCGGGTTGAGCCTGTACAAATGGAACGTGTTTCGCCCCCCCACCTTTGTTGGGTTGGAGAACTATACCCGGCTGGTCAGCGATACCCGGGTGCTGGTCAGCTTCGCCAATTCAGCCCGCTTTGTAATTTTGGCGATCGGTTTGCAGATTGTGTTTTCCTTGCTGCTGGCCCTGGCGCTGCGCCAGCGCATGGCGACCTGGATGCGCTACTATTTTCGTACGACCTTTCTGCTCCCCTTTCTGCTTTCTGGGGCAGCCACCGGCGTGGTGCTCTCCTACCTGCTCCACCAGGAGTTCGGCGTGGTCAACTACTACCTGGGCCTGCTGGGAATCCCGCGCATCCCCTGGCTGACCTCGAGCGACGTCGTCTTGTACACGGTGGTGCTCGCCTACCTGTGGCAGTTTGTCGGCTTCTCCTTGATCACCATGCTGGGCGGGCTGAGCAATATTTCGTCGGAAGTGCTGGACGCTGCCGAGGTAGATGGGGCCTCTGGCTGGAGTTGGCTCTGGCAGATTGTGCTGCCGATGCTGAGCCCGACCCTGCTCTTTTCCGCCGTGATCGGGGTGATCGGAGGGCTGCAGATTTTTGACCAGCCCTACGTCATGACGCGCGGGGGGCCCGGCGACGCCAGCCGCACGGCGGTGATGACCCTCTACGAGGCAGCTTTCAAAAACCAGGAGATCGGCTATGCCTCGTCGATCGCTGTGATCCTGTTCGTCGTGATCCTGGCCATCACCGCCTTCCAGTTTGCCATGAGCAAGCGTTGGGTCTTCTATCAATAGGGAGTCGACATGCAGACATCTTGGCTCGAAAAAAAGAACGCCCCGGCAGGACACAGAGCCGCAGAAGCGCTGCTGCGTCACAGCCGGCGCTGGCTGCTGCTGTTGGGTTTGTTTGCCCTCAGCGTGATCATGGTCGGCCCCATCGTGTGGACGATTTCGACCTCGTTGCGCACCCCTGCCGCCTCTTTCAGCCTGCCGCCCAAATGGCTGCCGACCGATATGGCGCTGGAAAACTATGCAGAGGTCTTTGCACGTATCCCGTTCTGGCGCCAGATCTTCAACAGCTTTTTTGTGACCCTCAGCACCGTGCTCGGCCAGCTGTGTACGGCCGCCCTGGCCGGCTACGCCTTCGCCCGGCTGGACTTTCCTGGCAAAACCCTGCTTTTCTGGCTGGTCATGGCGACCTTGATGATCCCGCTGCAGGCCACGATCATCCCCGTCTTTGTGCTGATCAGCCGAATTGGGCTGTCGGACAGCCTGGCGGCGTTGATTGTTCCGGCGCTCTTCACCGCATTTGGTACCTTTTTGCTCCGCCAGTATTTTATGCAGGCCCCCAAGGAGTTCGAGGAAGTGGCCCTGATCGACGGCGCCAACCAGTGGTATATCTTCAGCCGGGTCTATCTGCCACTGGCAGCGCCAGGGCTGGCTGTGCTGGCTGTGCTCGCCTTCAACGGCACCTGGAATGAATTTTATCGGCCGCTGGTTTTTCTGATCACCGACGCCAATTTCACGATCCCGCTGGGGCTCAACACCCTCAAAGGCTACATGATGACGGGCAGCATCTCGGTCGTCCTGGCGGGCGTCTCGCTTTCGCTCATCCCGGTCGTGTTGGTGTACCTGTTCGGCCAGCGCTACCTCATCGAGGGCATCATGGTCGGCGGGCTGAAAGGCTGATCGTGCAATACTTCAAACCGCCCGGCGATTTTTTTGTCGGGGATTGCATGCCCTTCTTCCACGCTGGGGTCTTTCATCTCTATTATCTGCTCGACGAGCAGCACCATCAGGCGCTCCAGGGGCTGGGAGGGCACCAGTGGGCCCATGCCTCGACCACAGATCTCGTCAACTGGCAGCACCACCCGCTGGCGCTGCCGATCACCGCAGCCACCGAAGGCTCGATCTGCACCGGGACCGTCTTTTTTCACGACGGCATCTACTATGCGTTCTACGCGACCCGAACGCGCGATTGGCGCCAGCACCTCAGCCTGGCCACCAGCCGAGATGGGGTCCACTTTGTCAAAGAGGTGCCCGATCTCTTTGCTCCGCCCCAGCCCGCCTACTCGCCTTTCCATTTTCGGGATCCGCTGCCTTTTCAGGACCCCCAGACCGGTCTCTTCCACCTGTTGGTCAGCGCTCAATGGTTGGAATATCCGCTGCCTGGCCGCGGCGGTTGTCTGGCCCATCTGGTCTCTGCCGATCTGTACCGCTGGCAGCTGCACGACCCGTTCCTGATCCCGGGTTTCGACGACGTGCCGGAATGCTGTGACTGGTTCTGTTGGAACGGCTGGTATTATCTGCTCTTCAGCAACGCGCTGACCGCCCGCTACCGCATGGCGCGCAGCCCGCTGGGCCCCTGGCAGTGCCCCCCCGTCGATGTGTTGGACGGCCCGCTGGCACGTGTGATGAAAACAGCCCCATTCGACGGCAACCGCCGGATCGGCGTCGCCTGGCTCGGCACCCGCCAGGGAGAGAGCAACGAAGGACACATGCAATGGGGAGGCCATACGCTTTTTCGTGAGCTGGTGCAGCACGCCGATGGAACGCTGGGCTGTACGTTTGCACCCGAGCTGCAGCCGACGGCCGGCTCCTCGCTGCTCCCTGCCCTGGTCGCAGTGACCCCATCTGTGCCGTCTGTGGGTGCTCCTGGTGGCCCGCTGCAGGTGCAGCTCGACGGCTGCGGCGGGCTGGCAGTTGCCCGCTGCGGCCCTGTGCCCTTCAACGTGCAGATGACCCTGCAGGTGAGTCCCTCCGGCGCCCAAGGCGTCTATGGGCTGCGTCTGCGCAGCGACGGCGACTACGAGCGGGCTGTTGTGATGAGCTTTCGCCCTGCCGAAGCCATCGTCGAGCTGGGCAACACTGCAATCTACGGCGTCTACGGACTCGATCGTCCGTTCTCTGTAGAACTGATCTGCCAAGAGGATCTCATCGATGTCTGCATCGATGGACGGCGCTGCGTGGTCAACCGCTGCCCCGAAGAACGCGGGGACCAGCTTTTTTTCTTTGCACAGGGCACTGCCGTGTGCTACAACCCCATCTCTATCCAACCGCTCCTGTAAATCAGGCAGGAACCTACACAGGCGAGGAGAGCTTTTATGAATCCTGCGATTGAAAAGGCCATGCACCATGTGGCTGCGGCTACCGCACGCGCTGCCGCCGATCCTACCCGCCCAGCCTGCCATTTTTGCCCGCCAGCAGGGTGGATGAACGACCCCAATGGCCCGATTTTTCAGGACGGCTGGCTGCATCTCTTTTATCAGCACAACCCCTACGGCGACGAATGGGGGCATATGCACTGGGGGCACGCCCGCAGCCGCGACCTGGTGCACTGGGAACATCTGCCGATCGCCCTGTGGCCTTCGCTGGAAGCCGGGGAAGAGCACGTCTTCTCAGGCTGCGCCCGGGTCAACGGGCAGGGGGAAACCCTTCTCTTTTATACATCTGTCAAGCTGGGAGAGCGGGAGAACCGCCTGCCCAACGAACAGTGGGCTGCACGTGCGTTGGACAATGAACTCCTGACGTGGGAAAAACACCCTGCCAACCCCATTCTGGCGCTTGCCACCCATGGCGGGCCCCCGTTTCGGGGAGAATGGCGGGACCCGTTCATCTTTGCTGCCGCCGGGCGCACCTTTCTGGTCGTCGGTGCAGACTACGACGAGAGCGCAGAGGTCGCGCTCTACGAGGCAGAGGATACGACACTGACCCGGTGGCGCTACTGCGGGCCCCTCTTTCAGAGCGCCCAGCCGCAGACACGATTTCTGGAATGCCCGAATTTTGTCGAACTGCCTCCTGCCGAAGGCCATCAGGCCAGCCCCTCTGGCAATTGGCTGCTCCTGACTTCCCCCTATCGAGCGATCGAGTATGTCAGCGGCGCCTTCGACCTGGGAACGCTGACCTTTACCCCGCACCAGCGCGGGGTCCTGGATGCCGGTGCCGGCAAAGAGTGCAATTTTTATGCCAGCAATCTGGTCTTCGATGGCCAGGGGCGCTGTCTCCTGTTGGGCTGGATCCGCGGCTTTGCCAGTGGACGTGGCTGGAACGGCTGCCTGGCTCTGCCCCGCCTGCTCTCCCTGGGGAGCGACGGCCACCCGCGGCAGCTGCCGGCCCCCGAACTGCAGGCGCTGCGGGGCCGCCCATACGCCTGCCCTGCACGGACGGTCGAACCGGGCGCTGCCGAGACGGTCGATCTTCAAGGGGATACCGCGGAGATCGATGTGACGTTTGTCTTGGACAAAGCCCAGGCTGCCGGCGTACGCCTGCACAGCCTTCAGGAATCGGTGGAGGTGCGCTACGACGGCACGACGCTGCACGTGGCCGGCAGTGAGATTGCCCTGGCCAGCAACCCAGACCAGAGCATTCGGTTCCATCTGTACATCGACCGATCGGTGCTGGAACTGTTTGTCGACGACGGGCGCGCGGCAGTCACCCGCCTGATCGAGCCTCTGCGCCCCGCCAAGGGGATCGAGCTGTTCGCCGAAGGCGGCCCGGCCCAGATGAGTGCGCTGGCGGTCTGGGATCTGCAGCCGATCAGATGAGCTGCCAGCGGGGGAATCGCAGCCAGGCAGCTTGCTGCGATTCCCCCGCTTCGTATTCTGCTGCACTTTTGTGCTATACTCGCGGTGACTATGAACGCTGCGAGCAACTATGCAGGCAAAAAAGTTTTGATCACGGGTGGCCTGGGTTTTGTGGGCTCCAATTTGGCGCGCCGTCTGGTCGACCTGGGCTTCTCCGGCGTGCAGAACTTCCCAACGATAGGCCTGTTCGACGGGTCGATGCGCCAGAGTTTCGAGGAGACCGGAATGGGATTTGGCCTCGAGGTCGACATGATCGCGCAGGCCCATGCCATCGACCTGCTCACCACGCCCTATGTGTTCAATCCCGACGAGGCAGTGGCAATGACCAGGGCCGGTGCCGACATCATCGTCGCACATA
>JAPLGY010000666.1 GCA_026389955.1 Caldilinea sp.
CCCCGCGCCCGGCCAGAACGACTACGGCTACGCCAATTTCGGACCCTATGCCGAGATTGCTTTGGACAGCCTCCCCCAAAGCCATGATTTTCAGGTGGAAAATTGCTGGGTGACCCTTTCGGGCGATTGCACTTTGGCACACAACATGCTACGATTCCCTTTAAAAGACTGTCCCGGCCAGGCTTCTTGCCAGGCCCTACCCACACCGCTCACCGGAGAACGCCGTCTATGACTGACCAAAGTGTCGTCGCCCGCCGCCGCGAACAACGGCGTGAACGCCAGGCTGCAGCCGCTACCCAGTCCATCACTCAGCCCATCAACCGCCTGCCTGTCTATGAACTGGTCGACGAGGCGTCGCTGCACCAGATCCACAACGCCTCCCTGACAATCCTCGAAGAAATCGGCATCGATTTTTACGACGAAGAGGCGCTGGCCATCCTGGCCGCCCACGGCGCCGTGGTCAAAGAGTCGACCGTCTTCTTCGACCGCAAGTTGATCGAGCGCACTGTGCGCAGCGCGCCAGCCCAGTTCACCCAGCTGGCCCGCAACCCCGAACGGTCTGTCCAGATCGGCGGCAACCACGTCACCTTCGCCCCCGTCTACGGCCCCCCCTACGTCTACGACCTCGCCCGCGGACGCCGTGAGGCCACCCTCACCGATTTCGAGAACTTCGTCAAGCTGACCTACCTCAGCCCCTATCTCCACCACTCCGGCGGCACAGTCGTCGAACCGACAGACCTGCCGACCCATACCCGCCATCTCGATATGGTCTACAGCCATCTCCGGTACAGCGACAAACCCTTTATGGGGTCGGTCACCAGCGGACCCAACGCACAAGACAGCGTGCGCATGGCCGAGATCGTCTTCGGCGCCGAGGCGATCCGCCAGCAGCCCGCCCTGCTTTCGTTGATCAACATCTCCAGCCCGCGACGGCTGGACGACCGCATGCTCGCAGCCCTCAAGGTCTACGCCAAAGCCCGCCAGGCCATGATCATCACCCCCTTTATTCTCTCCGGGGCCATGGCCCCCGCCGCAGTCGGCGGCACGCTGGCCCAGCTCAACGCCGAGGCACTGGCCGGGATCAGCCTGGCCCAGATGATCGAACCCGGCACACCGGTGATCTACGGCGCATTCCAGACCAACGTGGACTTGCAAAGCGGAGCACCGGTCTTCGGGTCCCCCGAAAGCCAGATCGCCCTGATCGTCAGCGCCCAGCTGGCCCGCATGCACGGGCTGCCCTTCCGCTCGGGCGGCATGTTCACCAGCTCCAAAATCGCCGACGCCCAGAGCGCCTACGAGTCAGTGCAGGTGATGCTGCCCGCCATACTGGCGCGCGTCAATTTTGTCCTGCACGCCGCTGGCTGGCTCGAAGGCGGACTCACCGCCGGCTACGAAAAGTTTGTGCTCGACTGCGAGCTGCTCGGGATGTACCACAAATTCCTGCAAGGGCTCGATCTTTCCAGCGAAGGGCTGGCAATGGAGAGCATCCGCAGCGTGCCCCCCGGCGGCCACCACCTGGGCACCGACCACACGCTGCGCAATTTTCGCACCGCCTTCTACCGGGCCAGCCTCTTCGACTACAATTCCGCCGAACAGTGGCAGGCCGAAGGCTCCCAAGATGCCCAGCAGCGCGCCCACACCCATTATCAAAAGCTGCTGCAAGAGTATGTGCCTCCCCCGCTCGACCCAGCCGTAGACACGGCGCTGCGCGAGTTCATGGCGCAGCGCAAAAGCGCAATCCAGCCAGAATTCTGACGGAGCACACGATGGCCGAAAGACGATCGCCGATCTACGAAATTCATGCACGCAGCGCGGTGCGCATGGTCAAAGGAGGGGGAGACTATCTCTTCCCGCTGGCCTATACCTCCCCCGCCGAAGAACACCTCAACGTGCGCACCAACGTCGGCATGCAGGACCTCACCAGCATGGGCGAGGTCGATCTCAAAGGGCCAGGCGCCGAACGGCTGCTCAGCCGGCTGGCCGTCGCCAATCTCTACGACCTGCAGCCCGGCCAGGTGCGCTATACCACCTTCTGCCAGCCCGACGGCCGCATCGTCGACGACGTCACCGTCTATAAATTCGGCGACGAACATTTCATGGTCGTCACCAGCAGCGCCCCACGCAAAAAAACCTTCCGCTGGATCGCCGAACACGCAGCCGGGACAGGCGCCTACGTCAACGACGTCAGCGGCGCCATCGCCCTGATCAGCGTGCAGGGCCCCCGCTCACGCGATTTTCTGGCCAGCACCGTCGCCGAGCCCGCTGCGCTGCTGGCCCTCAAGTTCTTCCGCTTCGCCCCCAACCAGATCGGCGACACCGAACTGCTGGTCTCCCGCTCGGGCTACACCGGCGAGCTGGGCTATGAGCTCTATGTCCCCGCCGAAGAGGCCGCCCTGCTCTGGGAAACCCTGGAACGCCGCGGCAAGGAGTTCGGCCTGCTGCCCTACGGCACCGCCGCCATGCAAAGCCTGCGCATCGAAAAAGCCTTCCCCCGGGCCGGCCCCGACATCGACGGCGAACAGACCCCTTTCGAGGTCGGACTGCAGCGCTGGATCGACTTTTCTAAACGGGAGTTTCTCGGCCGCGATGCCCTGCTCGCCGTCCAGGAGCGGGGACTCAGCCAACGCTGGGTCGGGCTGGAGCTCGCCGGAACCACCCCGGCCAGCCCCCATGCCCCCGTCTACAGCCTCGCCGATCGACAGCCCTACCGCGAGACGCTCCACACCGGCAGCGAGGCCGGCACCAGCTTCGACGCCGAACAGGCCAGCAGACGGACAGTCGGCCGCGTGACCTCCAGCACCAAAGGACACAGCGTCGGCAAACTGCTCGCCCTCGCCTACGTCGACGTCAGCCATTCCTGGCCCGGCGCACAGCTGATGGTGGACGCCAACGGCCGCCCCACCCCGGCAACCGTCGTCCCCACCCCCTTCTTTGACCCGGCCGGCAACCGCCTGCGCGGCACCGTCGTGCGCACCCTGGCCGAAACCGGCAGCCCAGCCATCCCCCCACAAAGGTAACCCCCATGACCCCCTATTCACGCCACTACAACACCATCGTGGTCGGGGTCGGCGGCATGGGCAGCGCCACCTGCTACGAACTCGCCAAACGCGGCCAGTCGGTCCTCGGCATCGAACAGTTCGACATCCCCCACGACCAGGGCTCCTCACACGGCTACACACGCATCATCCGCCTCGCCTACTACGAACACCCCTCCTATGTCCTGCTGCTGCGCCGCGCCTACGAGCTCTGGGAAGAGATCGAACGCGCCAGCGGCGAACACCTGCTCTACAAAATCGGCTCGATCGACGCCGGCCCCGCCGACTCCTGGGTCTTCAAAGGCTCGTTTCGCTCGGTCGTCCAGATGGGTATCGACCACGAGGTGCTCACCGGCCTCGAACTGAACAGACGCTTCCCCGGCTACCGCCTGCCCCAGGACATTCTGGCCCTCTACCAAAAAGAGGGCGGGTTTCTTACCCCAGAACGCTGCATTGTAAGTTATGTCAATTCCGCAGTCGCCCGCGGCGCCGAAATCCACGGGCGCGAGGCCCTGCTGGGCTGGGAGCCGCGCGGGGACGGGGTGCGTGTGGTCACCGATCGCACCACCTACACCGCAGACGCGCTGGTCTTCACCGCTGGCTCCTGGAACAGCCAGCTGATGCCCTGGCTGCACGGGCTGGCCACCCCCG
>JAPLGY010000275.1 GCA_026389955.1 Caldilinea sp.
GGCTTTGGCCAATAAAATGCTGCAAATTGCGCACATTTTTGTTCGAGTCCAGGGCAATCCGCTCACTTGTCTTACGCTGTGCATCGCCCAACAAACCCTTCAAATAGACTTCACCCCACACAAATTGTTCGCAACGATGAAACGCAGGCGCCAAAAGTTCGAAATACGTCTCCAATTCTCCTACAAACTGCTCTACATCGTGCTCGCTCAGATTGCATTCTGGCGCAGGGCAAGTTTCGCTTATCAGAAATCCGGGTACAATTCTCTTCGTCATGGTATTGTCTCCTTTTCACTGGATATGCGTTGGAGAACAATATCATGACTTCTTGGCCATCCAGCTTACCGAATCGCGACCTTGTGCTGTAATACTAATGGGCCTTCATTTTGTCAAATAAACCCTGCATCCCAAGACAGACTGCGCAGATGCCTCAGACGTACCGCCTGCTCCAGGTATTTGTAAATTCCGGTTGTCAAATGGCTCTTGCTGGATGCCGATCACAATCGTGTCATCCTGGAGGTAGCCTTCATGCAGGATGTGCTGACTTGTCCCAGCCGTGACCTGGCGGCAGCGATCAGGTGTGCAGACAACGGGCCTTCGTGGAACAGCTTCCCTTGGCGGCCCCCCTGCACCTGCCCTGCAAAGAAGGCCGCTGATCTCAGCGGCCTTCTTTGCAGGGCAGGTGCTTATTCCATCCCGCTGTCCGTCTGCCGGGCACCGCGCAGATCGGCCCCCTGCAGCCGGGCACCGGTCAAATCGGCGCCGCGCAGGTCTGTCTCCTGTAGATTGGCTCCCCGCAGGTCCGCCCCGATCAAAAGCGCACCGCGCAGGTCGCTGTTGTGCAGATCCGCCCCCGCAAGATCGACGCCCGACAGATCGACCGCTCTGAGGTCAGCCCAGCTCAACCGCACACCGGCCAGCTGTCGCCCAGCCCCCCCGCGGGCCAACAACTCCACCACCAGCCGCTGCTGTTCAGCCATCTGGGTGGACCCATCCACGAGCACCCCGCGCAAATCAGCCAGCCGCAGGTCCGCCAGCTGCAAATTTGCCCCGCGCAGATCGGCCCCCACCAGTGATGCCTCCTGCAGCGCAACGTGACGGCCATCCACATCGCGCAGATCGGCCCCATCCAGCCTCGCATAACGCAAATCGGCGTCGCGCAGCACCGCACGCGCCAGGACCGCATTGGAGAGATCCGCCTCCCGCAAATAGACCCCCTCCAGCCAGGCATCCGACAGATCTACCCCGACCAGCTGCTGCCGACGGTCGATGGTGTTGGCCACTTGCCAGACCTGACGCCATCTGCTGTCCAGTCGGGTCGTCTCGTCCACAACAGCCTGCTGCAGACGCGCCAACGCCAGGTTGGCACCAGAAAGATCGGCTCCTTGCAGCAAACTGTTGCGCAGGTCGGCGCCAGAAAGGTCCGCACCCGCCAGCCGAGCCTCTCGCAGATTCGCATTACGCAGATCAGCGCCCGCCAGGCGGTGGGTCTGCCCCGGCCGGTTGAGAACCTGCCAGACCACGCGCCACTTGGCATCGATCTGCGTCTGCTCGGTCACTACGGCCCCCCGCAGCCCAGCATGCTGCAAGGTCGCCGCAGTCAGATCGGCGCCGTCGAAGAGGGCACCGGCAAAGTCGGCACCGTCCAGACGCGCGCCCCGCAGCGTGGCCCCCGTAAAATCCGCGTCTCGGCCATCCGCCCGATGCAGCGAAGCAGCAGTCAGATCCGCGTCGTTGAAACGAGCCTTCGCCAGCGAGGCGTCTGCCAGATTGGCAAAAGCCAAATTAGCCCGGCTGGCATCAACCCCCTCCAAAAATGCCCGGCTGAGGTTGGCATCGCGTAAATCGGCCCCGCGCAAAACAAGCCCGCTCAGGTTGCCGTTGCGGAAATCCTGGCCACGGCAGGCGGGAGGGCAAGTGGCAAACCAATTTTTGCCCACAAAGCCCCAGAAAAAAAAGACCAGCACAGTCAGCAGAGGCAGCGCAATCACCAACAGCAGGTAGGCGCGCTCGCTACGTTGGCGAACAGTCACCGGCTCTTGACAGCCTCTGGGGCATACAAATAGCACGAGGCCTCATGCCCGGAATCGCCGACCGTGTAGAGAGGCGGCGCCTTTTCCAGACAGCGGTCCATGCGGTGAAGACAACGCCCATAAAAACGGCAGCCGCTGGCAATGTTCGAGCGCATCTGCTCATCGTCCTGGGTCGAAACTTCTTCGCCGCCCCATTTGACGCTCGGGTCAGGAACCGGAATCGAATTGATCAACAGCTGCACATAAGGATGTTTGGGATTTTCAATCACTTTGACCGTGCTGCCCCGCTCGGCCACAGAACCCTGATAGAGCAGATGAATTTTATCGCCGATCTGGTAGGCGGTCGACAGATCGTGGGTGATGTACAAAAACGAGATGTTGTGCTGGTCACGCAGCCGCAGCATGATGTCGAGAATCATGGCGCGCAACGAAGCATCCACCATCGAAACCGGCTCGTCGGCGACGATCAGGCGCGGTTTGAGCATATAGGCGCGCGCCACCATCATGCGCTGGCGTTGGCCACCGCTGAGTTGATGCGGATACTTTTCCAACACTTCTTCCCCACGCATCCCCACCACGTTGAGCGCCTCTTCGATCATGTCACGCCCTGCACTCTTGGAACGCGCCAGCTTAAAATTGCCGAGCACCATGTCGAAGATGTGTTTGACCCGGTAGAAAGGATTGTAGACCGCGTACGGGTCTTGGAAGACCGCCTGCACCTCACGACGGTACTCAAAGAGCTGGGCCCGGTCCATCGTGTTGACGTCGACCCCTTTGTAGCGCACCTGGCCACTGCTGATCTTGACGAACCCCAGCACCAGATTGGCCAGGGTGGTCTTGCCGCTGCCGCTCTCGCCAGCAATGGTGGTGATCGTCGCCGGCTTGGCGTCGATTGTCAGGTTGAAATCTTGCAGGGCGACCGTGGTCTTGCCACGATGCAAAAAGCCAGTGCCACCGTACACTTTGGTCGCATTTTGGATTTCGAGCAATGGTTCAGCCATTCGGAATTCCATTCAGAACAGCGGTCAGCCAGAAAGGCTCTCATCGACAGCCTCCTGGCCGGCCACTCAGGGATTACTCATAAAGATGGCAGGCTACGTAATGTTCTGGCTTGAGCAGACGCAGAGGGGGCTTGTCAACCCGACAGACATCCATCACTTTGGCACAGCGCCCCTGAAAAATACACCCCGGCGGCGGGTTGCGCAGGTCATGGGTCAACCCCTCGGTCAGCCGCAGCGGCTTGCGTTCTTTGATCGAGGGGATCGATTCGATCAGCAGTTGTGTGTAAGGGTGGAGCGGTTCGTCGAAGATGTTGGCCACCGGTGCGACCTCCACCATGTGGCCGGCATACATCACCGCAATGCGGTCGACCAGCTGCGCCTGCAGCCCCATGTCGTGGCCGATCAAAATCATCGAGACGTTCATGCGCTCTTTGACATCGAGCAGGGTCTGGCCAACCACCCGTTGCACCACCACCTCCAGCGCGCTGGTCGGCTCGTCGGCGCTGATCAGAGACGGATTCAACGAGATCGCCATGGCGATACAGACACGCTGCTTCATGCCACCGCTCAACTCGTGCGGATACATGTCGTAGATGCGGCTGGGCAACCCGACCATCGTCAACAGATCCAAAATGCGCTGTTTGAGCTTGTCTTTGGACTGGCGGCCTTCGTGCGTCTCGATCGCCTCCGCCAGCTGGGTGTGGATCCGCATGACCGGGTTGAGCGAGTTCATCGCTCCCTGCGGGATCAACGCCAGCGTGTTCCACCGCACCTCACGCAGCGCACTTTCGTTGAGCACCACCAGATCGGTGTCGTCTAGCAAAATTTGACCGCCGACAATCCGGCCAGGAGGCTGCACCATCCGCAAAATCGCCATCGCCGTCGTCGTCTTGCCACAGCCCGACTCGCCGACCAGGCCAAGAATTTCCCCTTTGTAGACATGAAAGCTGACATCGTCGACGGCACGCACATTGCCGGTCGGTGTCCCATAGTAGACCTTCAGATTCTTGACTTCGAGCGTAATCTCGCGGCCGACAGCGCTCTTGGCCACCTTGTTGCGTTCCAGTTGAACACTCATGCAGTCACCTTCCGTCCGCGCAGCCGTGGATTGGCAATTTCATCGAGACCGACCGTCATCAAAAAGAGCCCCGAAAAGACAACGATCAAAGCAGCGATCGGAATGCCCCACCACCACCACATCCCACGCAGCACAGCCGCTGCACTGATCGCATAGTAGATCGTCATTCCCAAGGTTGGAATTCGCGTCGGCCCCAACCCCAGCACTTCCAGGCTGGTGGCCGCCAGAATCGCAGCCGAGACATTGCCGGTGTAGCTGGCCGCAATATAGGGCAGCATATTGGGCATCATCTCCCCAAACATGATCGAAAACGAACTGGCCCCCGAAATTCTCGCCATCTGAACATACCCACGCTCCCGCATGCTCAGCACCTGGGCACGGATCAGGCGGGTCGGACCAGGCCACAAAAACGCCGCCAGCAGCACAGCCATGTTCTCCACTTGCAGCACTTTGACATAGGCGCCGATCACAATCAGCACAGCCAGCACCGGGATCACGATGATGGCGTCCGACAACGTACGGATCACTGCATCGGCCCAGCCGCCCAGATACCCGGCTGTAAAGCCAAGCAACACACCGGCCAGCATGCCCAACGTCGCAGCAATCAGCCCGATCCGCAGCGAACGCGGCGCTCCAACCACCAACACGGCCAGCATATCCCGCCCACTGCTCTCGGTGCCCAACGGATGATCCCAGGTCGGCGTGCCAAACCGGGCATAGGCTGCAGCCCCGGTCGCACGGCGGACCGGCTGTGGCGCTTCCCCTGTCTCCCCCTCCTCTGTCGTCGAGCTCTGGGCGGCCAGCGGGTTTCCCCCTGTCATCGAGGCAGACGGGGTCTTGGCGGCCAGCGGGTTTCCCCCCGTGATCGAAGCCGCCGGGGCCTGGGCAGCCAGCGGGTTCCCCCCTGTGATCGAAGCCGACGGGGTCTGGGCAGCGGTTGTCGCAGACACACCACTGGGCGTCGCCCGATCGCGCAACGACTCCACCTGCTGCACAATGGGCTTGTCTGTCTCGGAATCGAAGCCAGGGGCCCACGGCGGGGGCAGGTTGAGGGGGGAAGAGGCGGGGTAGGACAACCGCTCCTCCCAGAAGAGCGGCCCCACCACCCCGAGCAAAATCACCGAAAGCACCATCGCAAGCCCGATCAAAAACTTTGGATTCAGCCACGGCGAGTCCCAACGGTTCAGTTTAGACTGCCTGCGGAGCTGCATCGTCGCCCCAGCCGGGGCCCTCCGCTCAGCTGTCGTCATGGTCAACCTCGTTCGTAGGTGATCCGGGGGTCAATCAACGGATAGAGCAGATCCAGCACCAGCACCATGGTCGCTGTTGTAAAGACCAACATGAAGACGATGCCCTGGATCAACGTATAGTCAGAGGTGACGATGCCCTGGTACAACAGGTAGCCGACACCTGGATAGGCAAAGATATATTCGACCAACACAGCCCCCCCGACGATGCCCCCCAGGCTGAGCGCCAGAGCAGTCACCTGCGGCAGGATCGAATTGCGCACGCCGTACAGCCAAAAAATCCGTCCAGGCTTGAGCCCCTTGGCCTGCGCCAAAATCATGTAATCTTCGCCGGCAGTCGTGATCATCATCCCGCGCATGCCGAGCGCCCAAAACCCCATCGAGGCCACCACAATCGCAGCAGACGGCAAAATCGCATGCTGCAAAATACTGGAGATATACCCCCAGTTCATCCCTACGATCAGACCGCGCCCCACCGAACCCGAAGCAGGCAAGATGCGCAGCCAGAACGCAAAAAGATAGATGAGCAGAATTCCCAACATAAAAAACGGAATGGAGGTGAAGGTCAGCGAGACCGGCAGAAGATTGCGCAGCCAGCCAGGGGTTCGTTCCCAGGCCATCAACGCACCGATCGTGTTGCCCGCCACAAAAGACAGAAGAGTCCCCACCAGCAACAGACCGATCGTCCAAGGCAGCGCCTGCGCCACCATGCCTTCCACCCGACTCGGAAAATTGGCCAGCGAATAGCCCAGATCAAAACGCAGCGAATTGCCGACATAACGAATATATTGGATCGGCAACGGCTGATCCAGCCCAAAGCGGGCACGCCAGGCGTTGATCATCTGCGCAGAATTCTCGACATAGCCAGACTGGGCGGTCAGACGGCTGATCACACCCGCAACCGGGTCCCCCGGCGCCAGCCGGGGAATCAAAAAGATCAGGGTCGTTCCCAGCCAGACGGTCAG
>JAPLGY010000267.1 GCA_026389955.1 Caldilinea sp.
AAAGCCAAAGGAGCTGACGCCGCCAATGCGTTCACCGGCGGCCGCAGACAAAGGCCAGGGGGTAGGAGCCGTGGGCACCCGGACCGGAGTGGCGGCCCAGTCAATGTGCGGGTTGGGCGTCTGAAAATGGAGGTGGGGGGGAAGCTGCCCATGCTGGATGGCCAGGACCAGTTTCATCAGACCGGCTACGCCGGCTGCCATCTCTAAATGGCCGATGTTGGTTTTGACCGACCCGACATAGAGCGGCTGCTGCCGTTCACCAAAGACTGCGCCCAGAGCGCCGATCTCGATCGGGTCGCCGAGGGGGGTGCCGGTGCCATGTGCTTCGATGTAGCCAACCTGTTCTGGATTGAGCTTGCCATCTGCCAGGGCGCGCCGAATCACCCGTTCCTGGGCGGGGCCGTTGGGCACGGTCAACCCACCGCTGGGGCCATCCTGGTTGACGGCGGTGCCCCGGATGACGGCCAGGATACGGTCGCCATTGGCCTGGGCGTCGGAGAGCCGTTTGAGAACGAGCATCCCGCACCCTTCCCCACGCACATAGCCATCGGCGGCGGCATCAAAGCTCTTGCAACGCGCTGTCCCCGACAACATATTGCCATTGGCAAACATGGCGCTTGAGCCGGCTTCGAGAATAAGATTGACGCCACCGGCGAGCGCGGCGTTGCATTCTCCTGTGCGCAGACTCTGGCAGGCTAGATGAATCGCGACCAGCGATGACGAACAGGCCGTATCGAGGGAGACGCAGGGGCCAGTGATACCAAAAATATACGAGAGACGGCCCGCAGCTGTGCTTGCCACATTGCCGGTCGCCTTGTAGAGATCGTCCTCCTGTTCGGTGCAAAATTGTGTATAACCGCTTGCTGCATTGCCAACAAAAACTCCCATCTCCGTGTTGAAGAGCTGGAGTGGCACCAGATTGGCGTCTTCTAACGCCTGCCATGCTGTTTCCAGGAGCAGCCGGTGTGCCGGGTCCATGACCAGCACCTCACGGGGAGAAAGACCAAAAAAAGCAGGTTCAAACTCGTCGACCCGATCCAGAAAACCGCCATGAAACGCATAGGCTACGGCGGTTGTCGCCGCCGTGGGCAGTATGGGCGCAAGGGAATCGAAGTGACAGCCCATGCCGATAATGGCGATAGGTTCATGTTGGGCAGCTTCTATGGATGCCAATTTAAGGCGCGTCTGTTGTAGCGCTTGGATCGCCCGGGCCAGCTTAGCATGGGTTGGGTCGGTTTGGGACTCTCGATTCATACCGTTATTTTTCCAAAAAGGCCAGTTCTTGCTCGAGCAAATCATCAAGCTCTTGGGAGGAAAGGGCTTCTAAATTTTGCTGCACACCGCCGGCCGATTTCTCCAGCGGCAGAGCAGGCGCCTCTGTATAGCCTAAGATGTCATGGTAGAGATACGGCAGTAAGACAGCGAGGGTTGGATAGTCAAAGATCACTGTTGCCCGCAAGGTGCAGTCTAGTTGCATTTCCAACTTATTTTTCAACTCTACAGCCATGAGCGAATCAAGGCCAAAGTCAAACAGCCGTGTGTACGCATCCAAGGGCGTATTGGAGTTTATGCGAAGGACGGCGGCCAACTCGCTCCGCACGGCGTGTTCCAGACGTGCTTTCCGTTCGGACGGTGGCAGCGCAGCCAGCAGATCGCGGACTGTTGTGCGTTGAGGGGGCGTTTGGGTGTCGGCTGGCGTAAGACGGCTGGGAAGAATGCCAACTTGTCCCGACAGGTTGGCTTTGGTCTGTGCCAGCAGATATTGAATGAAAAGCCGTCCCTGCTGTGGGCTGATCAGAGCCCTCCCCTGTTGCTGCACCCGATCGGGCGGGTGGGCGGCCCTGCCGACTTCGGCCCGTGGGCCCCAG
>JAPLGY010000419.1 GCA_026389955.1 Caldilinea sp.
GGCTGGCCGGTCCACGACATCAAGCAGACGCTGCAGGCCGCCGCCGGCTTGCCGGTCGAGATCGAAAACGCCGCCAACGCCTGCTTGCTGGCGCAGATCTGGTTCGGCCGCATGCAAGGGGTGCGCGACGCGGTGCTGGTCGCGGTTGCCGAAGGCATCGGCGCCAGCATTCTGGCCAATGGCCAGCTGGTGCACGGGCGCAACGGTCTGGCCGGCGAATTCGGCCATATACTCATCGACCCCAATGGCCCCCCCTGCAACTGCGGCGCGCGCGGCTGTCTGGAAACCCTGGTTTCTGCCACCGCAGTCGTGCGGCGAGCGCGAGAATTGCTGGCCCTGGGCATGCCCAGCAGCCTCAGCGCCCTGAACCCGCTGACGGCACGCGGGGTCTACGATGCTGCTGCTGCCGGCGACGCCCCTGCCCAGCAGATCGTGGACGCCGTCGGCACCGAACTGGCCCGCTCGCTGCGCAGCGTGGTGCTCGCCTACGACGTCGACAGCGTGGTGTTGGGGGGCGGCGTCACCCGAGCCGGCGAACGCTATCTGCGCCCGATCGTGGCCGAATGGCTGCGCCAGCAGGAGAGCTCTGCGCTGGCGCGGGCTGTGCTCCGCCCCGAAATTTTGCGCATCGCCGACCCCACGCGCAATCTGGGGGCTTGGGGAGCTGCTGCCCTGGCCGCCGAAGCGCTGCACTCGACACAAGGATAGTACCATGTTTTGCATCCACCGTGCGACCTTGCTGACGCCTGACCAACAGATCGACGACGGGGTCCTGCTCATCGAGGCAGGGCGGATTCTGGCAGTGGGGGATGCGCACAGCATTGCCGTCCCGGCTTCGGCCGAGTGTCTCGACGCCGGCGGGCTGATCGTTGCGCCCGGTTTTATCGACCTGCAGCTCAACGGGGCGTTCGGCAACGACTTCACACAGCACCCTGCCAGCATCTGGCCGGTGGCTGCCGGCCTGCCCCGTTGGGGGGTCACCAGTTTTCTGCCGACAATCATCACCTCGCCGTTGGAACAGGTGGCCCAAGCCCAGGCTGTGCTGGCGGGCGGCCCCCCGGCCCACTGGCGGGGCAGTCTCCCGCTCGGCCTGCACTGCGAAGGCCCTTTTCTCAACCCACAAAAAAAAGGCGCCCACAACCCAACCCATCTGCGGCTGCCCACCCTCGACGCCGTCGCCGGCTGGACAGCCCAAAACCAGGTCAAGCTGGTCACCTTGGCCCCCGAACTGCCCGGTGCCTTGCCTGTGGTGGAGGCTCTGGCCGCCAATGGAGTCGTCGTCGGTGCCGGCCATTCCATGGCGACCTACCGAGAAGCCAGCGCCGGCTTTGCCGCTGGGATCCGCTATGGAACCCATCTGTTCAACGCCATGCCCCCTCTCGAACATCGGGAACCCGGCCTGCCCGGTGCGCTGTTGCACACCCCCCAGCTGACAGCAGGCATCATCCCCGACGGCATCCACGTCCATCCGGCGGTCGTGGCTCTGGCGTGGGCAGCCAAAGGAGCCCGCCGTCTGAACGTCGTCACCGACGCGATGGCTGCGTTGGGCATGGCCCCGGGCCGCTACCCGATCGCCGACCAGGAAGTGGTGGTGACTGCCCGCCCCGACGGGGTCAGCGAGGCCCGGCTGGCTTCCGGCACGCTGGCCGGTTCGGTGCTGACGATGGACGAAGCGCTGCGCCGACTGATCCAGTACACCGGCTGCAGCCTCGGGGAGGCGCTGGCCACCCTGACCGCAACCCCAGCAGACCTGCTGGGCATCGGCCAGGAGCGCGGGCGGCTGCAGGCGGGAGCCTGGGCAGATCTGGTCCTGCTCACACCGGCACTCGAAGTTGTGGGCACGTTCGTCGCCGGCATCCCCTGTTTTCAGAGCCAGCCAGACTGAGCACCCGCCCGCCATCAAGCGTTTCTACCGCGCAGAAAGATTCACCATGATACTGGCACACTCTTCCCTCTATCAGGAAATTCATCAACAGCCCGCCGTCCTACGAACCCTGCTCGTGCAGGAAGGGCCGTCGATCCAGCGGCTGGCCCGCGCGGTGCGCGACCGACGGATCGATTCCGTCGTGGTGGCGGGTCGCGGGACCAGCGACAACGCCGGTCGCTATGCCCAGTATCTTTTGGGGGCCCACAACGGGTTGATGGTGGCGCTGGCGACGCCCAGCCTCTATTCGATCTACCAGCGGCCTCCCCGTTTCGGCAATGCACTGGTGATCGGCATCAGCCAGAGCGGTAAAAGCCCGGACATCGTCTCTGTGCTCGCCGAAGCCCGGCGGCAGGGAGCCATGACCGCGGCCTTCACCAATTTTCCTGACTCCGACCTTGGCCGCCAGGTCGAACATGTGGTCGCCTTGCATGCAGGCGAAGAGAAATCGATCGCCGCCACCAAAACCTACACGGCGTCGCTGGCCGCCCTGGCCGCGCTGAGCGCCGAGCTGAGCGAAGACCCACAGATGCACGCTGCGCTGGCGGCCATCCCCGACCAGGTCGCTGACCTGCTCGCCCTCTCGCCCTCGATCGGCCTTCTCGCCGAGCGCTACCGCTATATGCGCGACTGCGTCATCCTTGGCCGCGGATACAGCTATGCCACCGCCTTCGAGTTTGCCCTCAAGATGAAAGAACTCACCTACACGCTGGCCGAGCCCTACAGCAGCGCAGATTTTATGCACGGCCCGTTGGCCTTGATCGAACATGGCTTCCCGGCCTTCGTCGTCGCTCCTTCCGGCGTTCTGCTGCCCGAGATGCAGGCGTTCATCCGCACTTTGCAACAGCGCGAGGCCGAGGTCATCGTTCTCAGCGACGACCCAGCGACCTTGGCCCTGGGACGCACGGCGATCTCTCTGACGGCCGGGGTTCCAGAGTGGCTGGCTCCGCTCACTGCCATCGTGCCTTGCCAGCTTTTCGCCATGCACCTGGCGGCCGTGCGTGATTTTGACCCGGATCATCCGCGTGGGCTGCGCAAGGTGACTGAAACTCGCTGAGGCACGGCTCCAGAGAGCGGATGTCACGGCAGCGGGAAGGGATCTTCCTCGAGAAATTGCATCGGGTCTACGGCAACCCCGCCAATGCGCAGCTCCCAGTGCAGATGCGCGCCGGTGCTCAGCCCCGTGTTGCCGACCAACCCCAGCACATCCCCGGCGGCGACCTCCATCTCGACGCTCACTTTCATTTCGCTCAGATGCCAGTACCCGGAGAAGACCCCGCGTCCATGGTCGAGGATCACGGCGTTGCCGCGCACGGCGAGCGGCTCTGCCAGCAGCACCCGGCCCGGGGCCGGCGCGAAGATCAACGTCCCTTCCGGTGCCCCGAAATCCTGGCCGGCATGAAAATTGCCGACATCGGCGACCGAATAGGTGCGCCGGATGCCGAATGGGCTGGTGGTCGGATAGTCTGCGCTGATCGGACGTTGAAAACGCTCTAGCCAGAACCGTTCCGGGCTGACCTGCGACCAGACAGAAACCACCCGCTCTCGTTCTGCCTGCACGACCGGCGGGGTCAGCACATCCGCCTTTTCCTGGCTCACCACGATCTCTTGAAAATCGTACGGGCCTGCCTCCACCAGGATCGAACGTTGGAGACGCAAAGGGACTCCGCTGGAGGTCGTGTAGCCGACCTCCAGCGGGTAGGCGGCGGGTGCCAGCAGGGCATCGACCGGCAAGAAGGCGGCCTGGCGCAGGCCGTCGTCCTGCAGCGGCTGAAAGATCAGGGGCTGGCCGTTCCATTGGCCTTCGAGCTGCACCGGGCGGCTGCTGGTCACAAAGAGCCGCCCGGTGCGCCCCTGAACGAGCGTGTCCGGCATCTGCACGGACGTCACCGCCCCCAGCACCGCCGTCGGTGGGGGGGCGGCCTGGGCTGGAATCTGCAGCGGCTGGCCTGGAAAGAGCCGATGCGCTGCCGGCAGCCCGTTCAACGCTGCCGCCTGCCCCTCCTCGACCCCATACCGGCTGGCCAGGCTGGCCACGGTGTCGCCGGGCCGGGCCCGGACGGCGACTGTGGCTCCTGCCGGTTCGACAGCCGCCGCCTGCCTGCCGGGTGCCAGAAGCACCTGGCCGACCCGGATCAGATTGGGGTCTTCGATGCCGTTGGCGGCGGCCAGTTCGGCGACGGTGACCCCCAGGCGGGCGGCGATCGTCCCGAGCGTGTCGCCGGCAGCCACCGTGTAGCTTTCCTCCTGCGCACGCAGCGGGCCACCGCCCCCCACCACCAGCAGGCTGGCCAGCAGCAGACGGCAGACCAGCTTACTCAGGGGCCCCATAGATGCTGGGTTTCAAAACCCCGACAAAGGGCAGGTTGCGGTACAGTTCGTTGAAGTCCAACCCGTAGCCGACAACAAATTCATTGGGGATTGAGAACCCGACCCAGTCGACCTGGATCTCGATCTCGCGGCGGTCAGGTTTGTCGAGCAGGGTCATGACCCGCAGCGAGGCTGGCTGGCGCTCCCGCAAAAGACGCATGAGATAGCCCAAAGTATGGCCGCTGTCGATGATGTCTTCGACCAGCACGATGTTGCGCCCCTCGATCGACGTGTTCAGATCCTTCAGAATGCGCACAATCCCGCTGCTGCTGGTGCCAGCCCCGTAGCTGCTGGTCGCCATAAAATCGATCTCGTGCGGGATCGTGATGGCCCGGATCAAGTCGGCCATGAAGATGATGCTGCCTTTGAGCACCGACACCAACAACAGATCCTGGCGCACATACTCACGGTTGAGCATATCCCCCAGTTCACGCACCCGTCTGCGAATCGACGGCTCGTCGACCAGCACCTGGGCGATGTCTTCGTGCAGGCTGACTTTGTCAAAGACGGCGTGGGGTATGCGCATAATTGCTTCTCCTGTTCACAGCTGTTACGGGGCGGCCGGCTGCACCTGGCGCAGCAGAAAGCTCTGGCCACCCACAGTGATCGAAAATCCGCTCTCCACAGCAGGGGCCGCTGCAACCGGCACCTGGTCGAGTGGGCCAAGCGGCCGCACCAGCTCGCCAAAGACCCACATCCTGCCCTCCGCTGCCGTCACCTGCCACCAGGCCCCGTCGGCCGAACGCCCGACAATCGGCAGGCGTGTGCCGCCGGGCACCTGCCCCAGCAGCGGCTGGCTGATGGCGGGGCCGGCACGCAGGTTGAGCAGCGCAGTCTGGACGACGGCTGTCGGTTCGTCGACCGCCTCTTCCGTGCGTTGCACCTCTGGCCCACTGCTCCCTCCCGCCTTGAAGCGGGCACTCCAGGTCGCTGTCAGCGCCAGGAAGCGATCGCCGAACGCACTGCTCGGCTCGATATAGCTGCCCTCTGGCCACTCGTTGAAGCTGTTGACCACAATCCAGCGCGGGGTGCTGTCGATCGCCGCCTGCCAGGCGCGCTCGTAGTAGGCTCCTCCCTCCCGGTCGGTGGCAAAGCCGGTGGCTGGCCGAATTTTGACGTCGTTGTACCCCGGCATCACCGTAGCAACCCAGAGCCGGTCAGCGCCCAGCGCAGAGCGCATCGCCGCCACGCGCGCGGCAAATTTCTGGTTGGTGGCGACCAGACTGGCAGGGGGGTTCCAGGTATTGCTGTACAGATGGTGGCCGTCAAACACGCTGAGGTAGCTGGTGTCGACCCCCTCGCTGACCCAGAGTGCACTCCGTCCAGGGTCGACCTGGCCCCGAACACTGGCCCACGTCTCGACGCTGTAGAGGGTTGGGCGCCAGAAGAAGACCACCGGCCGCCCGTCGACGCGCAAATAGGCCGGGTGGTTGACGTGGACGCCGAGCAGATGAGCCAGCCCCCCTGTCACCTTTTCCACCCCTGGCATAAACGGCGAATCGCTTTCGAAAAGAACGGCGATCTTGAAGCTGCGAGCGGCAGCCTCGTCGAGCAGCGCAGCCAGATTGGGTTCGGTCTGGTTGGTCGCCCCGTCAGGCCCATACCAGGCCACGACCAATGCGTCGATGCCGGCACGCTGCGCCTGTTCGATATGCCGCCCCATTACGCTGCGGTCTCGGCTGACGTAGGGTTCGGCAGGCAGGTCGCTCAGCTGATCGTACGTCCAGGTCGCCTCGTCAAACCAGGTGTAGTAGAAGGCCAGCACCAGCCGGTCGGCGGCAGACTGAGCAGGGGGCGCAGCACCGGCCGGCTGCGGCGTCGAGAAGAGAACGCCCCCCAGCAGCAGGACGAGCCAGCCGAGCCTTCCCCAGAGGGAGGACAGATGGGCTGGAGACCGCAGCGCCCTCCACAGCAATTGCACAAAATAACCTCTTGACAACAATGTTTCCTCCCCATGTTTGATCGTACCATGCCGCTGGGTGGGGGCAGAAACGCTACACACGGCCAGCACACCCATCTGCCCCACGCACGGCCGCCATGGCCGGGAGTGCCAGCAGCTCGCTGAGCATCATCGCCGTAGCCCCCCAGACCTTGTGCCGGGCGACCGCGAAATAGGGGACCTCGATCGACTGGTCGCGCACGCTCCAGCACTCGACATGCTGGGCTGCCGGGTCGAGCAGCGTCCCCAGCGGCGCTTCGATCAGCTCAGCCACCTCGTACGGGTCTGGATAAAACTCTGGGCGGCCCTCGATCCAGGCGACCGCGGGCTGCACCAGATAGTTGCTGGCCGCCACGTAGATTGGGGTCAACACCCCCAGCACCTGCTGCTGGCTGGCGTGCACCCCAATCTCTTCCGAGGTCTCGCGCAGGGCGGTGGCAATCAGGTCGCTGTCGACCAGATCATAGCCGCCCCCAGGCAACCCGATCTGACCTCCATGCACGCCCGGGTACTCTGGACGCCGGATCAAGGGAAGAAAGATCTGGCCAGCATGGGAATAGAGCAGCACCAAAACCCCCCCCTGCCGGGCAGCGCTGCTGGCCTGGTCGGCGGGCCGGCTGCCCAGCCGTGGCCGCGGGGCCATGCGCTCCTGGGCAGTACGTCCGGGCAGACTCCCCTGCAGGTCGGAGCGGAGCTGGGATAAAAATGGCTCACAGAACGCCTTCGTTGTCATCACATCGGTCCGGGTGTTTTCACAACACGCGCAGGATCAGCCCCTTCAAATACTCTCCCTCTGGAAACGTGATGGCCACCGGGTGGTCGGCGCTCTGGTGCAGCCTCTCGAGCACCTGCACAGGCCGACCTGCATCGACCGCTGCACCGAAGACGACTTTTTGAAAAAGCTCGGCGCTGACCAGCCCGCTGCAGCTGAACGTTGCCAGAAAACCGCCAGGGCGCAACAGCCGCAGGGCCAGCCGGTTGATCTCCTTATAGCCGCGGAGGGCACGCTCGATCGCGCCCTGGTTCTGGGCAAATTTGGGCGGGTCCAAAATCACCACGTCGTAGCGTTCAGCCGGGTCATCCTGCCAGTCGCGCAGCACGGCAAACACATCGCCGGCGATGTTGGCGGTCAGAAGATCCGGGTCGTAGCCGTTGCGCCGCAGGGTCTGTTCGGCCAGCACCAGGGCATCGAGGCTGCTGTCCAGGTTGGTGACCTGGCGGGCCCCTGCACGCAGCGCATGCACGGCGAACGCGCCGGTGTAGCTGAACGCGTTGAGCACCCGTCTACCTGCACAATAGGCCGCCACCCGACGCCGGTTGGCCCGCTGGTCTGTGTAAAAGCCCGTCTTTTGGCCGCGCAGCAGATCGACAGCAAAGTGCATCCCCTCTTCTTCGACCTCGACCAGCCCCTCCGGCAGCTTTCCTGCCAGCAGCCCACTGGAGGGAGCCAGCCCCTCCAGCCGACGAGCAGCCATGTCGCTGCGTTCGATGACGCCTTGGCAACCGGTCATGGCGAGCAGCTGGTCTGCCAGATCTTGTTTGCGCCGGTCGATGGCCAGGGTCCCTGCCTGCAGCACCAAAAAATCGCCCATGCGGTCGACCGTCAGCCCGGGCAGATAATCGCTTTCGGCGTTGACCAGCCGCAGCGCGCTGCACCCTTGCACCTCTGGCAGAGAGGCCCGCAGTGCCAGCGCGCTCTGCAGCCGTCGCTGCCAGAACGCCGCGTCGATCGACTCTGCCGCCTCCCAGCTCAGCAGGCGCACCTGGATCTGGCTGCGCCGGTTGAGATAGCCGCGCGCCAGCCACTGGCCGTCGGCTGCGCAGACCTCGACCACTTCCCCGTCCGGGAGCTCCTCCGGCAGCTGGGCGATCGCGCCGCTGAAGATCCAGGGATGCTGCTGCCGCACCGGCCTCTCCCGCCCGGGGTTGAGGACGACCCGCCCTTGTTGGTCACGGCCTTGTTGGTTACGGCCTGGTTGGTTACGGCCTTGTTGGTTACGGCCTTGTTGGTTACGGCCTGTCCGCTCTCTCATCCAAACCTCCGAGCTCCCCCCATCTTTCGTCGGACTTTCGATCGGGCGCTTCTGGCGGCCCCACTTCCCATCCATATTCGTCGATCTGGATGCATCTGTCGGGCAGTTCGATCACCCGTGTGACGGCATCGTAGTCGAAGGGCTGTTGTTTCCCCTCTGCCACCGTCACGATCCCCTGGGCGCGCTGCCCCTGGCGGGTGGTAAAGCGCAGGCGGAAGCCGCGGCCGATGGCCCAGCGGGCCAGCGCTTTGACATTGGTTCCCATAGACGGCTTCAGCCTGCTGCAACCCGCTGGTGGTGCTGCTGGAGACTGCGGACCCGCAGATCCTTCTGGCGCAGCGCTCGGATCCCGTTGACGACTGCGGCGGCGGCCGACAACGTCGTGATCAGCGGGATCTCCAGACGGGTGGCCAGCCGCCGGATGCGCGCCCCATCCTCGCGGGCGTGCGCGCCGAGGGGGGTGTTGATGATCAGCTGAATTTTGCCGTCGCGCATGGCGTCGAGCGTGGTGTACTCGGGGGCCTCGCGGCTGCCTTTCTCCAAGACGGTCACCGCCAGCCCGGCGCTGGCCAGGAAAGCGCCGGTCCCGGCAGTGGCGTAGAGGACAAAGCCCATCCGCTGCAAGTCCCGGGCCAGCTTGAGGGCTCCCCCCTTGTCGTAGTCGTTCACCGTGATCAGCACGCCGCCCTCCAGCGGCAACCCTGCACCGGCGCCCAGCTGACTTTTGGCGAAGGCGTGTCCAAAACTCGACGCATGGCCCATGACCTCGCCGGTCGAACGCATTTCAGGCCCCAGGAGTGCGTCGATCCCCGTAAACTTCTTCCAGGGGAGCACCGCCTCTTTGACAAAAAAACCGTCCAGCTCTGGCGACTGCACAAAGCCGATTTCGGCCAACGTCTGGCCGACCATCACGCGCGCGGCGATCTTGGCGAGCGGCACGCCGGTGGCTTTGCTGACAAAAGGCACAGTGCGGCTGGCTCGTGGGTTGACCTCGAGCACGTAGACCACGTCGTCTTTGATCGCATACTGGACATTCATCAGCCCGCGCACCTGCAGCGCCAGCCCAAGTTTTTCGGTGTACTCGCGGAGGATGCTCAGGTGGTAGTTGCTGATTTTGTAGGGGGGCAGCACACAGGCACTGTCGCCGCTGTGGATGCCAGCCTCTTCGATGTGCTGCAGGATCCCACCGATCACGACCCGGTCGCCGTCGCAGACGGCATCGACGTCGACCTCGAAAGCGTCCTCCAGAAATTGGTCGATCAGCACTGGCCGCCCTTCCACCACGCTGATGGCTTCTGCCATGTAGCGGCGCAGGTCCAGTTCGCCGTCGACGATCGCCATCGCACGGCCGCCCAGCACATAGGAAGGGCGCACGACGACGGGATACCCGATCTGGGCGGCCACGGCTGCAGCATCCTCGACCGTGCGCGCCGACCCATGTTCGGGGGCCGGGATATCCAGCCTGGCCAGCAGCGCGCCGAAGCGGTCGCGGTCCTCGGCCAGGTCGATGGCGTCGGGGGAAGTGCCGAGGATCGGCACCCCCGCCTCCTGCAGCGGGCCGGCCAGGTTGAGTGGGGTCTGCCCGCCAAACTGGACGATCACCCCCCTCAGCTGCCCGCTGCCCGCGCCTGTGTTTTCGCGATCCACGATGTTCAGCACATCCTCCAGCGTCAGCGGCTCAAAATAGAGCCGGTCCGAGGTGTCGTAGTCGGTGCTGACCGTCTCCGGGTTGCAGTTGACCATGATGGTCTCGTAGCCGAGGTCGCTGAGCACGAATGCGGCGTGGCAGCAGCAGTAGTCGAACTCGATCCCCTGGCCGATCCGATTGGGCCCGCCCCCCAGAATGAGGATTTTGGGACGGCGGGTCGGTGCGGCTTCGCTTTCGCTTTCGTAGCTGCTGTACAGATAGGGGGTGTAGGCAGCAAACTCGGCGGCGCAAGTATCGACCTGGTGATAGGTTGGGGTCAGCCCGGCTGCGTTGCGCAGCTGGCGCACCTGCAGGGCGGTCAGCTGCAGGTCAGGCTTCTGGGCGTTGACAATGCGAGCCAGCTGGCGGTCGCTGAACCCCATCCGCTTGGCCCTGCGCAGTGTGGCAGGGTCCAGCGTCCGCAGCGACCGCTCGAAGGAGGCGATTTCGGCGATCTGGGCCACAAACCAGGGGTCGTAGCCGGTGATCTGGGCCACTGTCGTCTGGCTGTCTCCGGCCAGCAGCGCCTCATAGACCGCAAAAAGGCGGTCCCGGTTGGGGATCCGCAGCAGATCGTGCAGCGCAGTGGCGCGGTCGTAGCCTTTGTAGCTGCCGTCGGGGTCTCGCTCCAGGAGACCGAGTCCGTCGCGGCCGATCTCCAAACTGCGCACAGCTTTTTGCAGCGCCTCCTTGAAGGTGCGCCCGATCGCCATGGCCTCGCCCACCGATTTCATCTGCGGGCCCAGCTCGCGGTCGACGCCCGGGAA
>JAPLGY010000333.1 GCA_026389955.1 Caldilinea sp.
CCGCCCACCAAAATAATCGCTGCCAGCGAGATCCAGCCACGGCCGGCGGTCATGTTCTCGGAAAACAGAGTCACATAGCCCAACGACAAAAAGGCACCCGCCAGCCCGCACAACACCCCACAGATCAGCAGCGCATATACACGCATCCGCTTGGCCGATACCCCAGACGAGTCCAAGCTGGCCGGGTTGTAGCCCGCCGCGCGCAGACGCAGCCCAAAGCGGGTTCGGAAAATCAGCCATGCGCTGGCCACCGTCGCCACCACTGCACCGTAGACAATCAGGTTGTGGCCAGCCACCACAGGCCCAATCCATGGAATCTCTGCCACCCACGGCAGTGTCAGCGCTGGGATCGGCTCGATGTCCGACCCAGCATAGACTCCTTTGACCCCAAAGCTCTGGCGCAGCAGATAGGTCGTCGCGCCCAAGGCAAAAAGGTTGAGCGCGATCCCCGTCACAAATTCGTCGGTGTCAAGGAAAACAGCAAACAGGATGAAAACCAGCGCCAGCCCAAGCGAACCAACCACCGCCAGCAACAGACCCGCCACCCAGGAAGAAAATGTAAACGACCCCCACACAGCACAAAACGCCGCCATCCACATCATGCCTTCCATCGCAATGTTGAAGACCCCGGCGTAGTAGGTGAAGGCCCCCCCCAGCCCAGCCAGCAAGATCGATGTCGCACCAGAGATCGCACCGTTGAGCAGCCCAGTCCACAAATTCATGCTCTCCGCTCCAACGCACGCCGGCGTACAGCCAGCCGGGCTGTCACCTGCTGCAACGCCTCGCGGCTGGCGACGATCGCCAGCACCAACACGCCTTGCAGCACCATCGCGATCTCACTCGGGACCCCTGTGATCAGCTCCATGCCCAGCGCCCCGCTCTGGATCGCTGCAAAGAACAGGCCGTACAAAAAGACGCCAGGCAGGCTGTTGTTGGCCACGATCGCCACCATGACACCGTCCCAGCCATCGTTTGCCCCCAACCCGCGCAAAAAACGGTGCGGCCCCCCCATCACCACCAGCCCTCCAGCCAACCCAGCCAGCGCGCCGGTCAGGAGCATGACCCACACAAAATTGCGGTCAACCGGACATCCTCCCAGACGGGCGAAGAGAGAATTTTGTCCGCCGATCCGCCATTCGTAGCCAGCACGCGTGCGCCGCGAGAAAAACCACGTCGCCGCCACTGCGGCCAGCATCCACACCACAGCGCTGTTCCAGTCTCCCCACTCTGGCAGCCAGCCGCTCTGGGCGATCGGCGGCGTCATCGGCGAATAGGCTGTGCTGTCCTGGAGGGGATAGGTGATCGCCCAGATCGTGAAGAAGTCGGCGACCATGTTGAGCATCAGGGTGACGATAAATTCGCTCATCTGAAACACCTGGCGCAGCAGCGCTGCCAGCCCGGCCCACAGCGCCCCGCCCGCCATCGCCAGCAGCACCAACAGCGGCACCATCAGCAGCGGGGGCAAGTCCAAAAACAGCCCGCCCACCGTGGCAGCCAGCGCCCCCATCAGCAGCTGGCCTGGCTGCCCCAGATTCACCGGCCCAGACGCAAACGCCAGCGCCGCCGACAGACCGGTCAGCACCAAAGGCACAGCGTTTGTGAAGGTCGTTGCCAGCGCGTAGGAGTCGGCCACCGAAAACTGCAGCAGCGCCCCATAGCTGGCCAGCGGGTTGTACCCCTGCGCAAGCATCAGCAAGCTGCCGAGCGCCAGGGCAACCCCGATGCCCAGCAGGCCGTTGAAGAGCTTAGCCATCTCCCTGCACCCCTTCCAACATCCAACGGCCTACCTGCTCGACCGTCGTCTGTTCTACCGGCACGTCGGCGACCAGGCTGCCCCGATGAAGCACGACGATGCGGTCCGCAAGCAAAAAAAGCTCTTCCAAACTGGCCGAAACCATCAGCAGCGCCCGCCCCGCCGCACGCATCGCCAGAATCTGGTCGTGCACATACTCGATCGACCCGACATCCAGCCCGCGGGTCGGCTGGTCCAGCAGGATCACCGGGCAGTCGAGCAGAAGCTCACGCCCCAGGATCACCTTTTGCTGGTTGCCGCCCGACAAAGTCTGCAGCGGGGCGGTGAGGGCCGGTGTGCTGACCGCAAAGCGGGCCACCAGCTCAGCCGTAAAGCGGCGAGCGGCCCGCACATCGAGCAGCCAGCCTCGCCAGCGCAGCAGACGCCGGTTGAGCCGGTGGTGTGTCATGATCGCATTCTCCACCACCGAGGCAGACAGGCTCCCCCCCATCCGTCCACGATCCTGCGCCACAAAAGCCAAAACCCGCCGCCGGGCCAGGATCGGCGCCGCCGTCAGCTCTGTCCCTGCCACCACGATCCTGCCGGCGTTTGGCCGCAGCAGCCCCACGATCGCGTGGACCAGCTCAAGCTGCCCGTTGCCCTCGACGCCAGCAACCCCGACCAGTTCGCCAGCGTGCACCTGCAGGGAGATGGTGTGTCCCTGGTCGCGCAGCGCACGCAGCTCGGCAAACAACTGCGGGATTTCCTGCGGGGCCAGTACGGCGGTCGGTTCGTCCAGAATCAGAACGCGCACCTCCCGATAGAGCAGCTTCAGAATCTCTACCTTCTGGCGGGCAGCCACCGAAATGTCCGCCACCCGTGCGTCTGGCTCCAGCTCAAACTGAAAACGGTCGATGATCGCCTGGACCTGACGCCGCGCACGCGGTCGGTCGATCTGCCCAAACCAGCCGACCGGTTCGGCACCGAGCACGATATTCTCCCAAACTGTGTACTCGTTGACAAGCACAATCTCCTGATGCACCATCCCGATGCCGGCTGCAATCGCAGCCGCCGGGGACGCAAACCGAATCTCGCGCCCTTGGTAGAGAACCCTGCCGCGATCCGGGTGGGCAAGCCCATAGAGCACCTTCATCAGGGTGCTCTTGCCAGCACCGTTCTCGCCGACCAGGGCATGGATCTCGCCTTCCACAAAGCGCAGCGAAATATGGTCCAGCGCCAGAAGCGCAGGAGGGTAGACCTTGACAATCTCCTGCAGCTCGATCAAGGCGGGCAAAACAGGTGGGGAGGCAGCGGCCCCCCCACCTGTTTCCTCGCCGCTATACCGCAGAGCCGGCACCAACCTACTGCCAGATCTCACGGCCGTCGTACAGCTCGACCTGGAGGCTGCCGTCCACAATCTGCTGGCGCAGCGCAGCGACCCGTTCTTCGATCGCCGCGGGCAGCACCTGGACCTGGGCTTCTGTGACCAGATCGACCCCCCCGCTGGCCAGCCCGTACGAGAGGATCGCACCGGGCACATAGCTGCCCTCCACGACCGTCTGGTAGACCTCCTGGATGGCTTTGCCCACATCTTTGGTGGCGCTGGCCGCCACAAAGCCAGGTTCGAGGTCGTTTTGGTTGGTATCGACCCCGATCGCGTACAGCGAACGCTCGCTGGCTGCCTGCAGCACCCCGATGCCTGCAGCAGCAGCCACCTGGAAGACGACATCGGCCTGCTGGTCGTACAGCTGCAGCGCAGCCTGCTTGCCCTTGGCAGCGTCATCCCACGCGCCGCCCAATGATCTCTTTTCAACCTGAATGGCCGGGTCGACCGCGTGGGCACCCGCTTCATAGGCGTAGATAAACGCGTTGACGACCGGGTCCACATCGCCGCCCACCACCCCGATCACCTTGTCCGGGTTGATGTTGGGGACGCTGCTGTCGACCGTCAGCATCCCGGCGACCACACCCGCCAGATAGGCGCTCTCTTCCTCGATGAAGTCCACCGAGGTAATGGTTCCGCCGCTGTTCTCGACCACTGTATCCAGGTTGACAAACACCTTGTCGGGGTTGCGGTCAGCGATCTCTCTGAGCGCGTCCTCAAAGCCGTAGGAGATGACAAAAATGACGTCGGCATAGGCCACCGCAGCCTGCAGCGAAGGCTCGTATTTGCCAGCGTCGAAATTGGCTTCGATCGTGCGTGTCTCCACCCCATACTGCTCGGCCAGGGCCTCCATCCCCGCCTGGCCAGAATCGTAGAATGCGTTGTCGCCGAGCGCGCCGTTGATCAGATAGACGGCGCGTGCTGGCTGGGTGGTCTGGGGTGCCGTGCAGGCCACCGCCAGAAGAGCGATCGCCAGCCAAAAAGGCAGGCGCACAAGAGTTGGGCGCATGGGAATTCCTCCTGAATCCTCACTTTGCTACAGGGACGTCGGAACAGCTGCGGCAGGCTGGCGGGGGCTGAGTTCGATCGCCACATGGCCGGCGCGGTTGCGCGAGAAACGGCTCATGAGCGTAAAAAGCTGGAACTGCCAGCCATATTTGGCGGCGAGCCGTCTGCGCTGCTGGGCATCGTCGGCCGGGCTGTCCAGCACGCGCGCCTGCGCATCCACCCAGCCGCTCTTGGGGGTCCCCCGCGCATCGCTGACCGCAATGCGGACCTGACCGTTGTTGCGGATGCGTTTGACCTTGCCGCTGTCGCCCACAGTCCACACGAAGAGTTTGCTCCCCTCCGCCGTCACCCAGACCGGGGTTACCACCCCAGCACCGCTCTTGCGAAATGTTTCCAGTGCGATATATGTCGGATCCCCGATTTCTTGAAATTGCATAAGCCCCTTCCTTGTTTATTCATCTGTTGAAGAAGTTTCTGACCAAAAGTCTACCGTTTTGCGCGGCTGCTGTCTGTCAGCTGACCCCCAGACTGCGGGCGCAAGCGCGCAGTTCGCGTGCCGCTCGAATCGCCTGTTGGGCAGTAGACAGAGTATAATTTTACCATCAACCATTGCCTCTCCATTCAGAAAGACAGGATTTGAGACCCACTGTGGCTACCCAACCTTCCGTGCAGCGTGTGCTCTCCACACGCCACATCTGGCTGCTCACTGTGGGCGGCTTTTATGCCTTTTTCATTTTTGGTTTCCTGGACAACCTCAAGGGGCCGACGCTGCCAGTGCTGCTGCGCGATCTCAATTTCAGCTACAGCCAGGGGGGCATCCTGCTGTTTGGGGCTTACCTCGGCTTCATGCTGGCGACGCTGCTGACGGGGCTGGTCGCTGATTCGGCAGGGATCAAGGTTGTCCTGCTGCTGGCGGGGGGCGTTTTGACTGTGGGGCTGGCAGCCTTCAGCCAGCTCAGCTCGTTCTGGCTCTTGGTGCTGGCCATGGTTGTGATCGGGCTGGGGCTGGGGTCGATCGAGGTCGGGGGCAACTCGCTGATCGTCGACTTGCACCAGTTCAGCCGTGGGCGCTATCTCAACCTGCTGGCGGTCTTTCACGGCGTAGGGGCTTTTATCGTGCCACTCTATGTCAGCCAGCTGCTCGCTGTCGGTTGGAGCTGGCGTCAGATCTTTCAGTCTACCCTCGGGTTGGCGGTGCTGCTGGCCGTGATCTTCCTGCTGGCTCGCTACCCCCGCGCGCTGCCGTCGGGCCCCACGCTCAACCTGGGCACTCTTTTCCAGGCCGGTTTCACATGGCGAATGGGCTGGTACTATCTTCTGGTGACCGTCTATGTCGCGGCCGAGATCGGCTTTGCGTCCTGGATTGTCGAGTATTTGCAGCAGACAAAAGGGTTCAGTGTCGGGCTCAGTTCGCTCTACCTCTCGCTCTTTTTTGCAGCCATCATGGTCGGGCGGCTGGTGGGCAGCTTTCTGGTCGAGCGTGTCGGGTACCTGCCCATCATGCTGGCCGCGACGTTGGCCGCCAGCGTCGCTTTGAGCGCAGGCATCTTTGGCCCCCCTGCGCTGACCTTCTGCCTGCCGCTCACCGGTCTCTTTTTCTCCATCATGTTCCCGACTGCGACCGCTGCGGTCTCGGCGCTGCAGGCAGGCAACACGAGCGCGATTCTGGGGGTCTTTTTCACCTTTGGCGGGCTGGGGGGGGCGCTCGGGCCCTGGGCGATCGGCGCTGCCGCCGATTGGGTGGGCATCCAGCTGGCCTTCGCGCTCAACATCTTTTTCTGTGTGGTGACGCTGGCCACGCTGCTGGTGATCCAGCGGCTGGCGCCAGCCGTCCGCTCTCGGTGAGAGCGGACACGTTGCTGGCCGCCACCGCTCGGACAAGTTCAGGGGAACCAGGCTAGGACTCGACGGCGTAGCCCAGCTGCTTGAGCAGATTTTGCCGTTTTCGCCAACGCTCCCAGACCTTGACCCACAGTTCCAGATAGACTTTGGTGCCGACCAGCTCCTCGATCTCTGGCCGGGCGCTCTGGCCGATGCGTTTGATCATGCTGCCGCCGCTGCCGAGCACGATCCCCTTTTGCGACTCGCGCTCGACATAGAGCACCGCAGAGATGTAGGTCAGCGTGGGGGCGCGCTCTACAAATTCGTCGATTTCGACCGCCAGGCTGTGTGGCACCTCATCTTGCAGCAGGTAGAGTGCCTTTTCACGAATAAGCTCGGCGGCCATGTAGCGCAGGTCCACATTGGTCACCTGATCTTCAGGGTAATAGAGCGGCCCTGGCGGCAGCAGCATGCGCACTTGTTCCACCAACTCCTCGATTCCCTCTCCGGTCGCTGCGCTGAAGCGCGCTGTGCTGGGGGGCGGCTGCATCCAGCTGAGCAACGCCCGGTACTCTTCCATGCGTGCCGCAGTGGCCGCAGCGTCTCCCCCCCAACGGTCTGCCTGGTTGAACCCCAGGAGGAGCGGGGGCAGGGTGATCCGTCGCCGTTTGCGGGTGGTGAGCTGCACAAGCAGCTCGGCGATCGAGCGTTCTTCCTCCCCAGGCATGCTGTTGATGTCGACCAGCCACAACACGACGTCGGCGTCCGCGATCGTGCGGGCTGCGACCTGCACCATATACTCGCCCAGCCGGTGGAGCGGACGGTGGATGCCCGGCGTGTCCAGAAAGAGGATCTGGACATTCTCTGCGGTCAAAATGCCCAGGAGCGCGTCGCGCGTCGTCTGCGGCTTGGGGCTGGTGATCGCGATTTTCTGCCCCAGCACACGGTTGAAAAGCGTCGATTTGCCGACATTGGGACGGCCGATCACTGCGACAAATCCGCTGCGATGGTCGGGCCCTGCTTGCGGGAGGAGTGGCGATTCGGCGTCTGCCAGGGTGGGGTGCATAGGTTGCATGGGATTCTTTCTTGCTCACAAACGAACAATGTTCACGGTCTGGCAGGGCGGGGGAGATCCGTTCAACGCTGCAGAGCCGATCGGGGCTGCGGGGAGCTGGCGTGCAAGCGCCAGCCAAAATGCGCGCTCAAATAACGCAGATAGGGGTCTGGGTTGAGCGCCTGTTCAATCATATAGGTCGAACCGGTCAGCAGAATGACCGTCTCGTCGCGCTGCAGAGAACGCGCCATCTGCAGCGCCTGCGGCGGTTCGGCTGCCAGCAAGACCGGGGTGTCGCCAAGCACCGTTTTGATCTCTGCATGCACCTGCGTGGGATCCTGGCCTTTGTAGGAAGCGCCGGTGACGATGATCGTCTGGGCGATGCCTGCCAGGGGGCGAAAGACCTCAGCGGCAACGCGCTGGCCCGAGATGCCCACGACCAGAATTTTGTTTTTCTCGCCAAACTGGCGGCTGATCTCCCCGGCCAGTGCCTCGATCTTTTCAATGTTGTGGGCGATGTCCGCGTAGACGCGCTCTTCCACTTTCCAAAAACGGCCCAGCAACCGTGCCCCGGCAAAAGCCCGCAGCACCGCATCTTCGTCGAGATCCGGCACCAGCCAGCGCAGCGCAGCCAGCGCCAGCGCAGCGTTGCCTCTCTGGTGGCTGGCCTGCAGCAGCGAATCTGGGGCGAGGTCGAAGGTGTCCAGCTGTGCATTCAACGCTGTCACCGCAGGGTCTTCTACCACTGTGCACGGCGCCCCTGCTGCGGCGCAGAGCTGCCGCACGATCTCCAGCGTCTCTGGAGTGCGCTCCGTGGTAAAAAAGGGCACGCCAGGCCGGACGATCCCCCCCTTGTCGAGCGCTCGCTGCCACACCTCCTCCCCCAAAAGGTGGGCATGGTCGCTGCCGACATTGGTGAGCAGGGTTGCTGCCACCGCCAGTGCGCGGGTCTGGTCGTAACGTCCACCCACGCTGGTCTCCAACGCAGCCCACGCCACGTTGTGGCGGGCAAAGAGGGCCAGGGCGACCAGAATCGAAACTTCTTGAAACGTGTGCACGTGTGCGGGGTTGTCCACAGCCAGCCGCACACAGTGCGGCCTCACCTGCTCCTCCCAGACCGCCTGCACTTCTGCCTGGCTGGCAAACTCGCCGCCGATGCTGAAGCGCTCACGGTAGTCGAAGAGGTGTGGGCTCATGAATGCCCCTGCCTTGCCGACAGAACCAAAGCCCACTTCAAGAAAACGGCAGGTCGACCCTTTGCCGCTCGTGCCGGCGACATGGACCAGACGGGTGGGATGCCCTTGCGGCCACAGCGCCGCCACCGAACGGCTCAACAGCTCCTGACGCGCCAGCTTGGCGATCGACCATTCGGCATGATAGATCTGGTCGACAGCGTTGTAGTACGGAAAATTCGGGATGCTCAACGTCGCCTCCTTCACCCTTCAAAGGGAACAGGAAGCACGGTTGCTTGAATCCGGGTGATTTCCGCAGCAATCAACGCCTGCACCTCGGCGACCACTGTGCCGACGGCAAATGTCAAGCTCTCGCCGTTGCGCCGCAGCTTGCCTTCCACCACCCCATTTTTGAGCCCCTTGGCCCCCAACGTGAGCCGGATCGGAATTCCCAGCAGGTCAGCGTCGTTGAACTTGACCCCGGCCCGCTCGTCGCGGTCATCGTAGAGCACCTCGACTCCGGCCGCCACCAGGTCAGCATAGAGCTGGTCGGCGGCAGCCGTGACCTCCGGCGTCTTTTCAGTCGCCAGGCTGACCAGCATCACCTGATAGGGGGCCACGGTGATCGGCCACTGGATCCCGGCTTCGTCGTGGTGCAGTTCCACAATCACCGCCATCAACCGGCCAGAGCCAATGCCGTAGGAGCCCATCACGATCGGCTTCTCCTCACCGTTCTCATCCAGATAGGTGGCCCCCATGGCGATGCTGTATTTGGTGCCCAGCTTGAAAATATTGCCGACTTCGACCCCACGCGCCGTATAGACCGGTGCCCCACAGTGCAGGCAGCTGTGGCCGTCGCTGGCCGCGGCCAGGTCCACAACCTGGTCGGCGCTGTACTCCCGCCCATAGTTGGTATTGAGCAGGTGGTATCCTGCCCGATTGGCGCCGGCCACCAAATTGGGGCTGCGCGCCACCAGATCATCTACCACCAACAACAGGGCCTCGCGGCGGACGCCGACCGGCGACCCATAGCCCGGCTCGGCGCCGACTGCCTGGATCTCGGGGGCTGTCGCCGGGCGCAGGCGTCTCGCCCGGATCGCATTGGTGAGCTTGGTCTCGTTGAGTTCCATGTCCCCGCGCACCACGCAGAAGACAAACTGCTCCTGGACTTTGCCGTCGGGCTGTTCGATCTCGGCGACCAGAAAGACGGCTTTGGCTGTCGCACTGGGCTCGACCTGCAAAAACTCGGCCAGCGCGGCGATCGTCGTGACGCCCGGCGTGGCCACTTCTTGCAGCGGCAGCGGCTCCGCAGCCGGCGGATCCGGTTTGCGAAACAGCGCCACCTGGCGGTTGGCACTGTAGCCACAAGACCGACACAGCACCAGTGTATCCTCGCCGATCTCGGTCAGCGCCATGAACTCATGCGCCATCCGCCCGCCCATCATCCCAGTGTCGCTCTTGACCGCCACCACATCGATGCCGGCACGCCGAAAAATATTGAAATAGGCCTGATAAAAGTGTGGGTAATAGCTGTCGATACCTGCTTCGTCCCGGTCGAAGGTGTAGGCGTCCTTCATCGTGAACTCGCGCACGCGCAGCAGACCGGCGCGCGGGCGTGGCTCGTCGCGAAACTTGGTCTGGATCTGATAGAGCATTGTCGGCAGCTGCCGGTAACTCTTGATATACTTCTTGACCAGGTCGGCCATGATCTCCTCGTGGGTCATGCCCAACACCATGTCCCGGTCGTTGCGATCCCGAAAGCGCGCCATGTCGCTGCCGATCTGATACCAGCGGCCCGTCTTCTGCCACAGCTCGGCCGGATGTACCATGGGCAGGGTCACCTCCTGGCCGCCGATGGCATCCATCTCAGCACGAAAGATCTCTTCGATCTTCTGTTTAGTGCGCAGCGCCAACGGGAGAAAATCAAAAATCCCAGCGGCGATCTGGTGAATCATGCCGGCACGCATCATCAACTGGTGGCTGACCACGTCGGCGTCAGCGGGCACTTCGCGCAGGGTCTGAAAAAACAGCTTGGAAAGACGCATAGAAAACTCCGGATCGTTCAGCAGTTGGGCTGTCTCAGCAGCCGTTCGACCTGTTCTTGAATCTCGGCATAGCTGGCCACACCGACGATGCGTTCGACTTCTCTGCCCTGGTACAGCAGCAGCAAGGTCGGCAGCCCCTTCACCTGAAAACGCTGCGGGGTCTGCGGGTTTTCGTCGACGTCCACCGAGGCCACCACCAATCGTCCTGCATAGTCACGTGCCAAAAAATCGATGTAGGAAGCGATGATCTGGCAGGGCTGGCACCACTCGGCCCAAAAATCGACGACAGCCGGCAGCGGGGCCCGCTCCACTTGCTCAGCAAAGGTGGCATCTGTGACTGCAACGGGCAACGGCACAGCCCATCCCTGCGAAGAAGGCGTGGAGGGCACGGGCTGTGGGCGTCCCCTCAAACGTTGTTTCAACTTCTCAAACATAGCAACCTTTTTCCCGTCCTGTTTTTCAGTGGGCCTATTTGTTCCTGAGTATATGTCTGGCAACATGGAGCTGTCAAAGCAGCTGTGGTAAGATTTGTGCTGTACCTTTTGCAATCGGCCAGCGCTTGACAGCGACCTACAGCTAGCGACAAGGAGCGATCATGTCTTCGACTTATCCATGGCTTTCCAGCTACGAGCCAGGCGTCCCAGCAACCGTAGAAATCCCCTCCAGGACCATACAGCAATTTCTGACCGATTCCGTCCGCAAGTATCCAGCCAAGACCGCAGTGCGCATGGTCTTGCGCTATCTGCCCCTCGGCCTGGCTGTACAGGCCAGGCTGACCTACCGAGAACTGGACGAGCTGAGCAGCCGATTTGCTGCAGCGCTGGCAGCGCAAGGCATTGGCAAAGGCTCGCGCGTGGCCATCATGCTGCCCAACTGTCCGCAGCAGGTCGTCGTCTACTTCGGCATCCTGAAAGCCGGCGCGATCGTCGTCAACACCAACCCGACCTACCCCCCCCACGAGCTCGAACCGTTGATGCAGGTGAGCGGCGCCGAAGCGATCGTCACCCTCTCCGGTCTCTACGCACGGGTCAAACAGATCCAGCCCAACACCGCACTCAAAACGATCCTCCTGACCGATGTGTCCGACCATGTCGCTGGGATCTTCCGCAGGACGGTCAACCGGCAGCTGGCTGCCCGCGGCCTCTACGCGGCAGTACCTCCTGCGCATGGGCTGCTCTTTTACAAGGATCTGCTGGCTCGTCCGCCAGCAGCAGCCCCTGCAATCAACTTTGACCCGGCAGCCGACACAGCGGTCTTTCAGTTCACCGGCGGCACCACCGGCACCCCCACAGCGGCTGAACTGACCCCTCGCAATCTGGTCGCCAACACCGTCCAGATGAACGCCTGGTTCACCACAGTCTCTCCGGGCAACGAAAAGGTCCTGCTGGCGCTGCCCGCATTCCACGTCTATGGAATGACGGTCGGCATGCTCTTCGGGGTCTCTGTCGGTGCAGAGATCGTCATCGTCGCCGACCCGCGCGATACCAACCACATCCTCAACGTGCTCGCCCACGAGAAGATTACCCTCTACCCGGGGGTGCCAGCCATGTACATCGCTATCATCAACCACCCGCGTGTGGCTGACTACGACCTGCGCTCGATCAAGGCCTGCCTCAGCGGCGGTTCAGCGCTCCCGGTCGAGGTGGCCCAAAAATTTGACGAGCTCACCGGTGGACGCCTGGTCGAAGGCTTTGGCATGTCCGAATGTTCGCCGGTGGCGACCGCCAACCCGATCATGGGGCGGGTCAAATTTGGCTCGATCGGGATACCGCTCTCCAGCACCGAGGTCGCCATCGTCTCGCTCGAACCCGACGCCAGCGGCCATTACCGCTTCCTGGCCGCCGGCGAAGAGGGCGAAGTGGTCGTGCGTGGCCCACAGGTCATGAAAGGGTACTACAACAACCCGGAAGAGAGCGCCCGCACCGTCGACGCCGATGGCTGGCTGCATACAGGCGACATCGGCCGGATGGACGAAGAGGGCTACTTTTATATTGTTGACCGCAAAAAAGACCTGATTATCGCCAGCGGGCTCAACATCGTGCCGCGCGAGGTAGAAGAGGTCCTCTTTATGCACCCCAAGGTCATGGAGGCGGCGGTCATCGGCGTCCCCGACGCCAAGCGGGGCGAGACGGTCAAAGCCTTTGTCGTCCTCAAACAGGGGCAGAGCGCCACTGTCGAAGAGCTGCGCGCATTTTGTAAGGAAAAACTTGCCCCCTACAAAATTCCTACCCAGGTCGAATTCCGAACCGAACTGCCCAAAACCCAGGTCGGCAAGGTTCTGCGCCGCCTGCTGGTAGCAGAAGAAAAGGCCAAACTGGCGGCGGCCGACAAACCCTAGGACAGGGGGCTTCAATCGCCCAGCAGACGAAAAGCCGAGTTTTTTCAAAAAAACTCGGCTTTTTTTACCCACACAGCCGCCGCTCTACAAACCGTTCACGGCGACAGCACCTGACCGGAAGAATCCTTGACCCCTTCTGGGGAGGCTACTCCCGATACTCCGGCGGAATGAAGTCTTCTTTCGAAAAGTCGCGCGGCTGGCGCGGACGGTACAGCAGCCGTGCCAGCCCGACACTGGTCGCATAAAGCACCAGCAGCGGGCCCATCACCAACGTCATATTGACCGGGTCGACCGTCGGCGTGATCGCAGCTGCCATGATGGCGATCACGACAATGGCGTGGCGCCAGTACCCCAGCAGCTGCTGGCCGCTGACAATTCCAGCGCGCGCCAGA
>JAPLGY010000016.1 GCA_026389955.1 Caldilinea sp.
TGTCGTTGATGGCCTTGTTGTACATCTCATCCCAGGAAGTCGTCTCCAGTTCGACCGTGATGCCGGTCTCTGCCTGGAAGGCTGGGGCCAGCGTCTCGCGGGCAAAGTTGGAGGGCGGTGTGCTCTCCGAGACGCCGCGGATGGTGACGCCTTCACAGCTGGCGCTTTGCGAGGCAGTTTTCCACCAGCTGGCTTCCCCTTCTGCGGCCGGCGCAGCTGGCTGGGCCGCGGGCACCGCTGCGGCACAGCCCGACAGCACCATCGAGAAGAGCACCAGGATGCCGAGCATCACGGTGAGTTTGTGTTTGAACATACCCAATCTCCTTGCGAATGGAATCAAAAAGAACTCAATGTTTGCAATACAGACGACGATGGTTGGGACAGATCAATTTTACATCGAGCAGTGCCGACCACCTCCTTTCTCCGCACTGTGTTGCACCTTTTTCGGCAGCATGTCTTGGGGTGGGAAGGGCCCACCTCAGGCCAAGGTACTGTTCATTCCGCGCGCACAACGTCTGGGTTCTGGGCAGATTGTTGCCCGTGCAGGGTACACTTTTTTCAATTTTCGCGGACGCAGTGAACCTTTTTTCGATCGTTGCCGACGATATCTTTACTCTAATCGATTCCTGTGGAGTTGTCAAGCGGTTTGCAATAGATTGCGCTGCCTGCAAATTTTTGCAGGCAGCGCAGTTCAGCGATGTTGGACGATTTTACTGGCCGAAAGGCGGTGTGGGGGAGGACGTTTCAGCCTCAGCTATTTCGTTTTTTCTTCGGCGGCCATCTTGGCGCGGGCAATCATGAAAATCATTACCCCATAGCCACATTTCGCCAGCACATCGGCGATGCTGTAGCCTACCTGGACGCCGACCAGTGCAGCGGAGCCGGAGATGCCCGCCATGGGCAGGAGGTATACGATCGGATAAAAGCCCCAGGTGCCCAGGAGCAGAAGGCGGGTGTTGCGCAGCAGAATTTGTACATAAGGGGGCTGTGTCCCTGCGGCTTTGTTGAGTTCACCCCACAAGACCCACAGAATGTACACAAAGGGCAGTGTGCTCAGGAATCCCCAGATGGCTCGCGTGGCGATGTCGGTGGAAGTCTCCCCGGGGTAGCCCAGGACGATCATCAGCACAGCGGCAATGACCAGACGTGCGGTCAGGTTGCCGCTCTTCTCTTTGGGCAGTGCCAGCACAGCGACCAGCTCTGCGACCAGCAGCGGGACTGTCAGCAGCCAGTCCATGTAGCGGTAGCCGTCGTTGAAAGGTTCTCCGGAGGCCACAAATTGGCCGTTGCTCAGTGTATAGGCGGAGGTCCAGCTCTCAAAAATACGAAAATAGTGGTAGCCAGCCACAATGACAACGATGGCGGAGAGAATCAGAGCCATCCGGTACTTGGGGCTCACCAGATCGCGTGCCAGCACAAAAAACAGCAGGCTGCCGATCATGGCGGCCAACGCAAACGAAAGCATGTTGTAGACGAGCCCATATTCGCCTATAGAAAGATTAGGGAGCGCAGCGCCAGACATCAGTTCCTCCTAAAAAGTGGTTTGTTTGAAAGCAAAAATTAAGACGCGCAGCAAAAAAGTGAAGACCGGGCACAAGACGTCAAACAGCGTGTATTTCAATTTGTAATAGAGGTTGTCCTAATTGTACAGATTTTGTATACGTGTCATTTTGACAGCTGCGGCACCGAAGCTGTTTATCCAAGCGACGACAGACGAATCTCCAAGATACACAAGATACCAAGATACAGAGGAAAGGAACGTGCCATGTCGAGAGCGGTTACTTTATTTACGGGTCAGTGGGCGGATTTGCCGCTGGCGGAACTGGCCAAGAAAGTCAGCGGCTGGGGGTTTGATGGGCTTGAGCTGGCCTGTTGGGGGGACCACTTCGAGGTGGACAAGGCACTGGAGAGCGATCGGTATGTGCGGGAGAAACGTGACCTGCTGGCGCAGCATGGGTTGGGCTGTTGGGCGATCAGCACCCATCTGGTGGGCCAGTGTGTCTGTGACCCGTTCGACGAGCGTCACAAGTGCATTTTGCCGGATCGTTTGTGGGGGGACGGGCTGCCGGAGGTGGTGGTCCGGCGAGCGG
>JAPLGY010000310.1 GCA_026389955.1 Caldilinea sp.
CAAGGATACGCGGTGGCATCTTCGACCTCCGGGCTTTCTTCGATTTCGATCGACTCAATCTGGATCTCGCGTCCGTGCAGCAGACGGTGGGCGGGCGACTGGCAGTGTGGGCAGCGCAGCACATAGGGGGGCTCCAGCGTATGGGGCTGGTTGCACTGTGTGCAGTAGATCTGCACTGGGACAGGGACGACGACCAGTTCGGCCTGTGCGAGCAGGGTATTGGCGGCGGCGATGGGAAAGCTGAAGCGCAGTGCGTCTTCGACGATCCCGGCCAGGGCGCCGAGCTGGAGCCGCACGACGCGCACGCGGCTGGCTCCGGCGGTGCGGGCAGCGGCGTCAGCGGTCTCGACCAGATTGCAGGCGATCGACAGCTCGTGCATAGTCTATTCAGTATAGCACAAGGAGCTCTTGTGGTGTTGGGTGGATGAAATACTTTGGGGGCTTGCGGCGATTGGCTGTACAATGGCGAAATGTACCAACACGCGAGAAGACCTACATTGAACGAGAAGAGAAGGAAGTGAACCAGCTATGAGTGGCATTCTTCTGCCCGGCAAGGACAAAAAACCGTCTGTGAGCGGTGGGATCGAACTACCCAAAGGGTTTGCGCGCCGGCGGGAGACGAGCGAGATTCCAGCCGAACCTGCCCTGGAGGGGGGGGCTCCAGAAACAGCGCCAGAAACAGCGCCAGAAGCGCCCTTGGAAACGGCGCCGGTCCAGCCGGAACGGCGGCGCCGCCCTGGAGAAAATTTGCTTTTTCCGCCTACCGGTGCCCAGGTTCAGTGCCCGAACTGCAGCACCCCGTACGCGGTGCCGGTCTTCACGATCATTGATCTGGGAGCCAATCCCGAGCTGGGTCCAGCGCTGTTGGGGGGGCAGGTCAACATGGCGATGTGCCCGAAATGTGGGGCGGGCGGGCCGTTGGGGGCCCCGTTGATGGTGCATGAGCCGGCCCATGAGTTTTTGGGGGTTTTTGTGCCGCCGACTGGGATCGACGATGTCCAGCGCCAGCGGATGATCGGGGATCTGACCCAGACCCTGATGCGAAAGCTGCCGACCGAGGCGCGGCGTGGCTATATGCTGCAGCCCAAAGAATATCTGGATTGGAACCGTTTTGTCGAAAGGCTGTGGGAATTTCAGGGAGTCACACCCGAGATGCTGCGCCGCCAGCGCGATCAGGCCAACGCCGTTCAAAGCCTGGCCCGGCTGGCGGACGATGCGGGCGCGCTGGAGATCGCGCTGCCACGCTATCTGGGGTTGATCGACCGCCAGTTTTTTGCGCTGCTGGAGCGATTGATGATGATGGCAGGCAGCCAGGGGGACCGCAACAGCGTGGCGGCGCTGCAGACGTTGCGCCAGAGGTTGCTGGAGCGGACCGAGGCTGGGCGTGAGATCAAAGCGCTGCAAGAGCGGGTCGAGCAGGTCGTACGGCGCATCCAACCCAACACCAGGCGCTCCGATCTGGTTGAAATTTTGCTTGATGTCTGGAACGAAGCGGGCGGAGAACAGGTCGCTACCTCGGCTGCCATGTCGCTGACGCCGATGCTCGACTACCAGTTTCTGGTGGCGATCACCGAACGGTTGGAAGCTGCGGCGGATGTGACGGTGCGCGAGCGTTTGGAGAAACTGCGCGAGCTGGTGATGGCGTTGCAGGAGCAGCAGCAGGCGATGCGCCAGGAGAGTGCAGCCCAAGTTCAGCAGGTGTTGCAGGCGGTGCTGGAAGCGGCTGACCCGGAGGTGGCGCTGCGCGAACATGCCGACCTGATCGATGAAAATTTTATGGGGCTGCTGGCGGCCAATATCCAGCGCGCCGAACAGAACAAAGCGGTGGCTGCAGCAAGCCGGCTGCGCAAAATTTACGAACTGGCGATGGAAATGGCGCAGGAGCAGATGTCGCCCGAGCTGCGGCTGATCAACGAACTGCTCAACGCGCCCGACGCCAAGGCGCAGCGCACGCTGCTGGAAGACAACCGGGCCTTGCTCTCGCGCGAGTTTGTGGAGGCGGTCAAACAGCTGGAGGGAGACTTCCGGCAGCGTCAGGGGGCGGAGATCGCCGACCGCCTCAAGGCGATTCGGGCCCAGGCTGCCCTGATGTTGTGAGCGGCGCAGCGAGCCCAGCCCAAATCTCCAGGAGCAAACCATGGCAACCTTGACTGCTGAAATTATCACGTCTGGCACAGAAATTTTGCTCGGCGATATCGTGGACACCAATGCCGCCTGGATCGCACAACAGCTGCGCGAGTGTGGTGTCAACCTCTACTACAAGACGACGGTTGGCGACAACGAACCGCGGCTGCGCGGGGTGATTGAGCTGTGCATGGCGCGCAGCGACCTGATCCTCATCACCGGGGGGCTGGGTCCGACGGTCGACGACATCACGCGCGATGCCATCGCCAATGCCACCCGCTGCCCGCTCTTGCTTCACGACGGCGCGCTGGCGACGCTGGAAGGTCGTTTTGCCCGTTTTGGCGTGACCATGACCGACAACAACCGCCGACAGGCATGGATCCCGCAGGGGGCCCTTCTGGTTGAAAACCCGGCTGGCACGGCGCCCGGCTTTATTGTGGAAGGGGAGCGCAGCACGGTGATCGCCCTGCCGGGGGTCCCTCGCGAGATGAAGGAGATGATGGCTGCTACGGTGCTGCCGTATTTGCGGGCCCGTCTGGGCAGCGCGGCCGTGATCCGACGCCGGATCCTGCGCACCTTTGGGATCGGCGAAAGCTCGATCGATGCCCAGCTGGACGAGCAGATGCGGCGCAGCAACCCGACGGTGGGGTTGGCCGCGCATACCGGGCAGGTCGATATCCGGATCGCCGCCCGGGCTGAAGACCCGGCCAGTGCCGAACGGATGTTGGACGAGATGGAGGCAGAGGTGCGGGCTCTGGTCGGTGCGTTTGTCTATACGACGAACCCGGACGAATCTTTTGAGGCTGTGCTCGTCCCCCGTCTGGCAGAAGCTGGGGTTAGCCTGGCTCTGTTTGAGACCAATACGGGCGGCATGCTGGCGGAACGGCTGGCAGCCGCAGGGGGTGCGGCGTTGATCCAGGTGCAGTACCGTGCGGGTGTGGGGGAGCTGCCGTCTGCGCTGGCGGCAGCAGAGACAGCGATGGAACCCAGCCAACGCCAGTTGGCGGCTGTCCAGGCAGCTGCCTGGCTGCGCGCACAAAGTGGGGCCACCATCGGACTGGCATTGGTGGGCACGGCCGGCGCAGAGGAGGGGGTCTACGGCCGGGTCTCCGGAGAGAGCTGGCTGGCCATCGACAGCGCAGCTGAACAGAAGACTGCGCGCACTCCCTACGGCGGGCAGGATGAGATCACGCGGGTGCGGCTGTGCAACCAGGCATTGGCCCAGCTGCAGCACTGGCTGGCCAGCTGCGGAGCCGGGCGATGAGCACAGACCTGCCTGCGTGCGTGGGGCTGCTCGGGTTGCTGGCGCAGGCCAGTACGCTCAAACGGCTGCCGCGCACGGGCTGGCTGTTGGCTGGGGTTTTGCCGTGTGAAACGGTCGCTGACCATACGGCTGGGGTTGCGCTGCTGACGTTGGGGCTGGCAGCGGCGATCAACCAAGATTGGCGGGCTGTAGGGTTGGAACAGCCCCTTGACAGCGGGGTTGCGGTCACGATTGCGGTGTTGCACGACCTGGCGGAAAGCCAGGTCACGGACCTGCCCCGACGCAGTGCCCGGCTGATCGGTGCAGCTGTCAAACGGCAGGCCGAGGCAGCTGCGCTGGATGAAATTTTGCAGCCACTGCCGGGCGGTGCAGCGTATGTGGCCCTGTGGCAGGAGTATGTGGATTCGGCCAGCCCGGAGGCCCGCCTGGTTCACGACGCCGATCAGCTGGAGATGGTGCACCAGGCGCTGCACTACGAGCGTGCCGGACACCGCGTGCTGGATGAATTCTGGCAGGGCCATCGCTGGCGGTACCGTCTCTGCGAGCAGTTGTATGGGGACTTGAAGGCCCTGCGCTGTGGGTAGGAAAGTAGCGAAATAGACCAATTTGCAAATTCGCAAAAGTATGGGGACTTGAAGGCCCTGCGCTGTGGGTAGGGAGGGCTGCGGAAAAATTGGGATCCCTGGCGCGGGCTCCCTGGGTCGGAGAATTTTGTAATGCGAACACTCTTTCAATCTGCTTCGTCGTGGTATCGAGCGGTTTCGCTGGTTTTGCTGTGTGTGGGGGGGGGGCTGGCTGGCTGCAGCGCCCCGGTGGCTGAACAGCCTGTCGTGCCGCAGGAGGCTCGTGCGGCCAGCCCGGCAGAAGTACCCGCAGAAGTGCCTGCGGAGGAGCCCGCGGAAGTGGCCACAGAAGTGACCACAGAAGTGTCCACAGAAGTGCCTGCGGAGGAGCCTGCGCAGCTTGTGGAGGTGGCCGATCCGTTGCTCAGAACCACCAATATTTTGCTGCTGGGCAGCGACCGTCGGCAAAATACGCCCAATTGGCGCACCGATGTGATCATGCTGGTTGCGGTCGATTCGGTCCATCAGCGGGTCGGTGTCATCTCTCTGCCGCGCGACCTTTACATCGACAGCATTCCCAACCGGCGCGGCAACAAGATCAACGTGATCGACTATCTCGGCGAGCAAGACGAACCGGGAGGGGGAGGGCCTCGGCTGCTGGGACAGGTGCTGGCAGAAAAGATCGGCGTGCCGATTCACCAGTATGTGCGAGTCGACTTTGAGGCGATCAAAAAACTGGTCGACGCCATGGGGGGGATTGAGATCGAGGTAGACTGTCCGCTCTACGACGACTATGGCTACGACCAGGGAGGGTTGCCGCTCTTTCTGGATGTAGGGGTGCACAGGCTCAACGGGGGGCAGGCGCTCAGCTATGTGCGCAGCCGTCGGATCGGGG
>JAPLGY010000456.1 GCA_026389955.1 Caldilinea sp.
GCTGGTGCTGACGCTGTTGCAGATGAATGAAGAACTGCGGGAGCGCATCGGTAAGTTGGAAGAGCGCCTGAAGCAGAACTCGCACAACTCCTCGCAGCCCCCGTCGGCGGATGGACCAAGCAAGCCGGTGCGCCTGCCCAAAGCCGCGTCTGGACGCCGGCGTGGTGGACAACCAGGCCATGAAGGTCATACACGTTTGCTGAAGGCAAGCGAGGAAGTCGACTCTATCGTTGATGTGCGGCCGACGAGTTGCAGCGGTTGCGGCGCCTTGTTGCTGGGTGACGACCCTTGTGCCGAACGGCGCCAGGTGACAGAAGTGCCACGCGTGGCACCCGAAATCACCGAGTATCGGCGCCACAGCCTGTGGCGCCTTGCGTGCGGTGCGGTCACAACGGCGGCCTGGCCTGCTGCGATGGCGTCTGGCAGCTTTGGGCCACAGGTGCAGGCGGTCGTTGGGTACCTCAGCGGGCGGATGAGCCTGAGTCAGCGGGATATTGCTGAAGGGATAGCAGCTCCTTATCACGTCGAACTGGCCGTTGGCAGTATTCCGGCGGTACAAGCGGCGGTGAGTGAGGCTCTGGCCAACCTGGTAACAGCAGTGCAGCAGTACGTCCGGCAGTCGGCAGTCAACGTTGACGAAACTGGCTGGCAGCAAGAGAATAAGCGGGCTTGGCTGTGGCTGGCGGCAACACCGCTTGTAGCCATCTTCCTGGTCATGAAAACGCGTGGGGCACAAGGTGTACACAGCTTGCTGGGTGACACTTTCAACGGTACCGTTGGCTCCGACCGCTGGTCGGCTTACAACTGGCTCGATCCAAAACGCCGCCAACTCTGTTGGGCGCATCTCATCCGGGACTTCCAGAAGCTCGTCGAGCGTGGTGATGAGTCGACTCGCATCGGGCAGGCCTTGCTCACGCAGGCCAAGGAACTCTTCCGCTTGTGGCAACGGGTGCGCGATGGCACTCTGCCGCACACCGCTTTTGCCGCAGAAGTCGATCCCATCCGCACCAAGGTCCATCAACTCTTGTTGGCAGGCACCGAACTCAAACAGGCACAGACCCAGCAGACTTGCCGCAACCTCCTCAAGGTGGAGGATGCCCTGTGGACCTTTGTCACGGTGGCCGACATCGAACCGACCAATAACCTGGCGGAGCGGTCCCTGCGCCGTGCGGTGCTTTGGCGCAAGCGCAGTTTTGGCACCCAGAGCACCACAGGCTCGCTCTTTGTTGCGCGCATCCTGACCACCGTCACCACTTTGCGCATGCAACAACGCGACGTCTTGGATTTTCTCACTGAAGCCTGTGCTGCCGCTAATCTTCAACAAAACCAGCCCTCACTTCTTCCCGTCGCTCCAACCACCTGAACGGTTACCAGAAAAATTTTCCAAGAGCGAGCGCTTCCGCCTGGACGGTGTTTTCGAGGTGGCGGCGTAGGTCACGGTCTAGGGGATTCATGGGTGGTCGATCGGTTCTATCGTTTTTGTTCGATGGTTCAGGTCATTCTCCGTCTGTCTGACTGATTCCGCCGATGCGCAAGAAGGCTACCACACGTCGGTACGGCCGCAGCCGAGCCATTCGTGCGTGCGGTGCGCGGCGGGGTCCCACCCCAGATTTTCGCTGCCAGTGGGTTCCGGCACAAGGGTCAGCAGAACGTCCTCTGGCAACAAATCGAAACCCGTTCCGCCAAAGTATGATGGCGGCACCTCCGCACGAACTGGAGCCTTCTGCCCGGCACAGTTCTCCCAGACTGAGTAGACGCTCAAGCGGTCCTCGGGGTGAGCAGCCAAGTACCGGCCGAACGAACGCACAGCGTCCTTCTGACTCTGCCACATCGTCTCAGCATGCGCCGCGCTATCTACGTACTGTCCCGGGTTGACGGCTCGCTCTGCCATTTGGGCCTGGAATTCCTCGGGTGTCTCGTACTCGAAGTAACACCCGCAGTATCCGGCCGGAACCACGTCATAGACGAATGCCGCAGGCGAGACTCGCTGGATACCGGCGAATGTTTGGGGCTGGTTGTTTGCCTCAACCGGGTACAACTGCAGGCCAGGGTAGGCGCCCTCGTCCAGCGGGAGTGGAATTGGGTGATCGGCCAAAAGAAAGATAACTTTGCACATCGCTTCCTCTAGGATAGGTGTAGCTGAGCGGCCTGCGTTCGCGGCAGGCAGGCGGGTGGCAGGGTAGCCCGGACGGATAGAAGCCGTTTTTTCGGGGCTGAATTCCCTTCGGACGGTGCGGCGCCCTTGCTCGGTTGCTGTGTTCGGCGGCTCAATCAATGCAAGATCAGCTGGTTTATTATAACTCAAGTCCCTTTCGAGCAGACAATACCGTTGTTCAATCGGGTCTACTTCATACAGGGGCAAGATTTCACTCGCCGGTTGAACCCCGGCGTCGGCTACGAGAAACCGGCTAAAGCCTGCTTGCCAGACTGGGATCGCCAAGTTGGTGCACTGGGCTCGCCGATCCTGCAGACTGGGAGCGGTAAGTCGGTGCGCTGGGATCGCCGCGCCCCGGCCACCCCTGTTCGCCAGCCGACTTCTGGGTTTCAAGGCGAGATCGTCTACGTGCTGGAGGGGAATCTGTGGCTGCATGACCTGGCGAGCGGCGCCACGCGCCAGCTGACCGAAGACGGCGGCTATCTGCTGCCGGGCTGGTCGCCTGATGGCAGGCAACTTGTGGCAAGCCGGGGCGCAGACCTGGAATCAGCAGACCTGGTTCTGCTGGATACGGACGGCGGCGAACCAAGGCTGTTGGTGGAGCAGGCATGCTGCGGCGCGTGGTCGCCCGATGGCACGCAGATCGCCTATGTATATTTGAGCGCAGACGAACCGGCGCTGCGGGCCATTGCTCCAGCCAGCGAAGAACGCACTACGCTGCTGGCGCCGCTCACCTACGGGCGCGGCGCCTATCCAATGGGCCGGCTGGACTGGTTCAACGCAGAAAATGTGTTGGCGCCGCTGGAGGTGATCGATGACGACAGCTTGCTGGTTTACCGTGATCTGTTTGTCGTTGCCCTGCGCTCTCGAACCGTCGAGAACTTGTCTGGACAAGGACAAGCCGGCTGTGCGGTGCTCAGCGGAGATGCGAATGCGCAGATGCTGGCATTCGACTACGAGCAGCGCGACGGTGTCTGCAACGACGTACCAGCCCCCAAAGGCGTAGGATTTGCCGAAGGCAGCAATCAGGCGTTCCCCTGGCTGGCGGCGCCCAGCCTCTCTGTTGACGGTGTCTTTATGGCAGCGGAACGCTTCATCGAAAGCGATCTGCCTGAAGAAGCTGCGCGCTGGGGCGTGGTCGCGGTCAACACGCTGACCGGCGCGGAGATTGCTGTGGCGGAAGGCGCATCCCAGCCGGCATGGCGGCCTGCGGCGCCGATCGACTCGGCTGCGCTGCGTTTTGTGCAGGACGGCGAACAGGTGGTCACGCTGGAGCCGCCGTTGTTCGACGAAGGGGTGCTCTATCGTATTTCGTACTTGACGACCGGCGCCGTGCTGCACAGAGATGGCGCTTTGCTGCATCTGGCGACGACGCCGGATTTTTGGGCAAAACAAGGCATTACTGCGCTGCTGGTGACCGGCGACGGGCGTTTGATCACAGACGCCGAGACGCTGCAGCGCGTGCTGGAGCGTTACCATGCCGCTTACCATCTCTATGAGGCTGCACTGCCCGATTTCCTGCCACTGCTGGGGGACGAGCTGGACAAGGTGCTCAAGAATCCACTGTTGCCGGCAATGTCGCCCGGGCCGTTTCTCACATCGGCGCGCAGCCAGTATGCGGCTGCCTTGCGCGCCATGCTGGTTGCGCAGCCGGATGCCCATCCACTGCATGTACTGCTCGATGAAGCGATCCGCACCAACACCGGCAATGGGGCAGCAGCATTGGACGCACTGGGCGTCATCATCGAAGATCAGCAGCGCACCAACGAGGCGCTGACTGCAATGTACGCGGATCTCAAGCTGATTTACAAGTCTGGTCAAGAGACGATCTCTTCATCGACTGTGCTTCTCAAAATGTTGCGGCTGGCAGGAGACTTGCTGGCGATGCAAGAGCTGTCACAAGAGCGCGCCGGCTGGCTGCAAACCTACATTGAGCGTTTTCCCAGCGGCGCGGCAGGATTCAGCCGTGATCCGCTGCGTGCGGCGGCGACGGTGTTGAATGAAGTCGAAGAAGAGCGTCTGCAGCGGGCCAATCTTGTCCTGGAGTTTTTGGGCAACGAAACGCTGCAAAAGCTGTTGGCCGACGCCGGAAAGCTGACAGCAGAGCAGGCGACAGCCCTGACAGCGGACCTGGCGGCGCGCTACGGATTTTCAATTTCAACACAAGCTGTGGCGAGCGTGCTCTCGGCGCTGTCGGTAGGACTGACCGTGAACAGCATTCTGTACGGCACGGACGACCTGGTGGCCAACTTTCAGCTGGCACAGCGGGCGGAAGAGCTGCGCACTGCCTTCCAGGCGGGCCGAGCGCTGATCCAGGCGGAAGCAGCTGAACGCGCTGAAGATGGCTACGACGGCGACCTGGCCGTCGCCTACCGCACAGCAGTGCTGCTGGACACCCTTGCCGGCGCGACCGCCTACCATGCCTACGCCGAGGGCGTGGCTGCCAGCCAGCGCATTCCGAACCTGCTCACGCTGATCATCACCCTGCTCGGGGAGGACTGGCAAGCGGCTGCAGAGGGCCTGCACCGCAGAGCCGACAACGCTGAGGCGGCGATTGTGCAGGATCTGGCAAATACAGCGCCGCTTGCGGCAG
>JAPLGY010000496.1 GCA_026389955.1 Caldilinea sp.
ATTGGACTCTTTCCCAATCTCTTTTTTGACAAGATCAACCCTTCAGTCGAGGCGATGCTGGCCACGCGCAGTGCCCTGATCCAGCAGGCTACGGCGGAGCAGATGCCGGTGTTGGCCGAAACAGTGGAGGAAGAATGAACAGCGCAGCCTTGAATCTTGACCTGACCGCACTTCTGCCTGCGCTGGGGATGGTGGTAGCCGCCGCCGTCGTCCTGTTGTTGGACATAGCCAACCGTGGCGGTCGTGCGCCGACCCGTCCCTGGCTGCCGTGGGGGGCATTGGCCGGCGTGGTGGCGACCGCAGCGCTCTCGATCTGGCTGATCGGCCAGCCTGCTGCTTCCTTTTAGGGGATGGCGATCCACGACGAGCGGGCCCAGGCGTTGAATCTGGTCGTGCTCACCGGGGCGGCTCTGACCATCTTGCTCAGCGTGCGGTACATTCCGAATGTCAACGGCCAGACCGGCGAATACTACAGTTTGATCCTGCTGGTCAGTGCGGGCATGATGGTGATGGGCGCGGCGACCGACCTGATGGTGGTCTTTCTGGCCCTGGAGATCTTCTCGTTGGGGCTGTACATCCTGGCTGGGCTCCGCCGCAGCGACCGGCGCAGCAGCGAAGCGGCGATGAAGTATTTCCTGCTCGGTGCTTTTGCCAGCGCTTTTTTTGTCTATGGGGCAGCCTTTGTCTACGGGGCCACGGGCAGCACCCGTTTTGACCTGATTAGAGACGCCCTGCTGGCGGGGCGGGCCGACCCGCTGCTGCTCTCCGCCGGGGCGGCGCTGTTGATCGCCGGGTTTGGGTTCAAGGTCAGCCTGGTCCCCTTTCACATGTGGACCCCTGATGTCTACCAGGGAGCGCCGACACCGGTCACCGCCTTCATGAGCATCGGCACCAAAGCTGCCGCTTTTGCTGCCTTTTACCGCTTCTTCACAGAGGCCCTTGCGACCGAACAGGCCAGCTGGGGGATGGCGCTGGCCATTTTGGCGGCGCTGACCATGACGCTGGGCAACCTGGCTGCGCTGCGCCAGAGCAGCCTCAAGCGGCTGCTTGCCTACTCGAGCATCGCCCACGCCGGCTACTGATCCTGCTCGAGCGGCAGGGGGAGATGGACGCGCTGGGCAGCCGGCTCAACGGCATCGCCCGCCGCCAGCCGATGCTGGCGCTGCTGGCGACCATTTTCTTTTTCAGCCTGGCGGGTGTGCCGCCCTTTGCTGGTTTCTTCGCCAAGTTCTATGTCTTCGCTGCTGCTGTGCAGGGCGGCTGGTCCTGGCTGGCTGCCATTGCCATGCTCAACAGTGCCATCGGGGCCTGGTACTATCTGCGGATTGTGGTCAATATGTACTTTGCCGAGCCGACTGCCGAGACGCGGATCGAGGCCGAGCAGCTGAGCGTGCCGCTGACGGTCACGCTGAGCCTGGCGGCTGTTTTCACGGTTGCACTGGGGGTGCTGCCCTGGGTCTGGACCGAACTGGTGCAGAGCGGTCTGGTCAGCGTCGTCGTCGGCGGGCTGGCTGCCCGCTGAGCCAGCGCTCGGTTTTTAGAGCGCGCCAGGCCGGAGGGTCACGTGGTCGAGCAGCCCTTGGATTCCATCCTGACGAAAGACGATGCGGGCGCGCTGGGCTGGGTTTTGACGGCGTTCCACCCGGCGCCAGAGTGGGCTTAAAAGCCGTTCTTCTCCCCGTCTGCGTGCAGCCAGCGCTTCCTCTGCCAGGGCCAGCGCACGCTGCAGCAGCTGGGGGGCAGGTTGCGGCGCATCCAACCCATACCGAACCACCTGCTGGTGGTAGAGACGCATTTTTTCCCAGTAGTCTTCGCCCAACGCCTCGACAATCAACGCAGAGACGGTGGAGGCAGCTTCGACCAACCCCAAATTGAGCGCAGCGACAGCCATGTTCTCCCCCCAGGGCTGCTGACAGGCCGGGCGGATCTCCAGCGTGCCGTAGGCGGCACGCAGCCGTGCGCTGTTCCAGATATAGTGTTCGTGAAAGAGAAACGCAGCGTAGTCGGCGCCGTGCTCGCGCAGGTATTCGGTGAAGGGGATGGAGCTGGGGACAATTTCGCCGCCGGCCCGCAGGATCAAATAGGTGGACTGGGAGACTGTCTCGATGAAGTCGGCCAGACTGGTCATTGGCCGTGCCAACATTCCATGTCGGTGTTCGTTGGCACGGATAGCGGCCATCCCCCCCTCGCGTGCGCTGCAGTAGGGGCTGTCCTGTCCGCCGTAGATGGGAGAATTGGCGCACAGCGCAATGATGATCGGTGTCACCAGGCTGCCGAAGTTGAGCAGCTGCACCATCTCTTCTCGGCTGACCGAGACATGGAGCTGGTCAGCGGCTGTGACCGTGTACCAGAGCCAGGGGTCTCCCATCGCACGAAAGAGGCTCAGATAGCGTTGTTTGGGGGACATGATGCGCAGCTGCGGGGGGGTCACCGGCTGGATCCCGTAGCCAAGCACTCGCCAGCCTGCACGTGCGGCTGCGCTGACCAGCCGGGAGACCGCCTCGGCCATCAGCTGTTGAATTTCGAACAGATCCTGGCAGGGGCGGGTGGTCACCTCGATGGTGCCCAGCCCGACCTCCAGCGCGTAGGAATAATCGGGCCCTTTGAGGCCTGTGATAAAGTTGCGTTGGGGTCCGGGCCCATACTCGGGTTCGAGCTGGGGGTTGGCCAGCAGCGTCTGCCAGAGACGCCGTACATCGACGGTCTCCCCATTGGTGTCGACCACGGGGAACTCTGCTTCGCGCCCGACCGTGCGCAGGGCTGGGCGTTCGACAGCAAAGCCTGCGGCAAAGCGCTCTGCCAGCGCGGCAAAAATCTGTTCCAGCGAACGATCCGGAGAAATCGGTGCGAGCCTCTGCCCGGACATGCGCCCCCTCCTTTGGGAGAATTCCCGCTCTGCTCAGAGAATTCGATCGACGATCGAAGGGAGCTGACGAAAGTCTCGACAGACGGCGGTCGCTCGTGTGGATCGGCTGTCCCGGTCGACGATTCCGGTGTACAGCACCGAACGCATGCCGACCGCAAGCGGGCCGAGCACGGATTCACCCACTTCATCTGAAAACAGAAAGAGCCGAAAGTATTGCAGCAGCCCATGCTGGTCGAGCAGACGGCGTATTCCGCGGCCGGTCGTGTGGATCGTATCGGAGATAATGCCCAGCCTGTAGCGCTGGGCGAGCTCGGCCAGCGCAGTGTGAACGTGGGGGGCGAATGCAGGGGCGATCTGCACCTCCATCGTCTCGATGGCACGGGCCAGTTCGCTGACTTCACGCACCAGGGCTGCGTAGTGGCCGGGGGGCGGGCTGAGCCCCAGGGCGTCGTACGCGTAGCTGATGCGCCGGTGCACACCGGGTGTCTGGTGGTCGGTGTGCCACGCCTCGCGGAAACGGAAGTTGGCCTGGCGATAGGCCTCGGCGGCGGCAGAGGGGGAAATCTGCGGATAGCGGCTCGCAACATGTCGGACAAAGAGTTCGCACCGTTCGTCTGCTTTGGGGGAAAGGCCGAGCTGTGCCCGCTTGGGCTCGTCTGAATCGTCGATGGCGATCGTATCCCAAAAATCAAAGGTCACTGCCTGAATCATATAGACAACAGTATACCACAATTTCCCAGCCAGGGTCAGTTCGATTCTTAACCTGACCACAATACAACGTTCATACTGTTCGTCTATCATCCACAGTCGTTGTAGAAAATTTTTTCTGACAAAACCACTGAGGAGAAAGTAGAAACCATGAAGTCGTATCGTCTTTTATTGGGCGTGATGCTTTTCACGCTGCTGTTGGGTGCCTGTGCGGCGCCGGCGGCGCCGGCGGGGGAGATGCCTGCTGCAGCAGAGCAGAGCATGCCGGTCAGCGCAGAGGGCCCTTGCACCAGCTATCAGGAATCTCCGATGTTGACGGAGAAAGTTGTTGCGGGTGAACTGCCTCCCGTTGCAGAGCGTCTGCCGCTCAACCCGTTGGTGGTACAGCCCTACGAAGGGATTGGGCAGTACGGTGGCGAGTATCTGGGCCTGTACGACGGTGTCCGTCTGGCAGAATTTCGCGCTTTTGGCTACGAGGGGCTTGTGCGCTGGAGTGTGGATGGGAGTGAAGTGATTCCCAACATTGCTGAAGGTTGGGAAATCAGCGAAGACGGGACGGCCTACACCTTCAAATTGCGGGAAGGGATGCGTTGGTCGGATGGCGAGCTTTTCACCGCCGACGATATTCTTTTCTGGTGGGAACAGGTGGAGACCAACAAGGAAATCTACCCCAATCCCTACCCTTACTTTGTCGTCGACAGCCAGCCAGCAGCGGTGACCAAAATCGACGATTTGACCGTAGAATTCAAATTTGCAGCGCCCAACGGGCTTTTTCTGACAAACCTGGCCTCTTCGTACGGTGTGCGTGTCACCCAGTTTCCAGAGCATTATTTGAATCAGTTCTCCAACCTGCTCAACCCTGAGGGGGTTGCTGAGAGGATGGCTGCGGACAATCAGACAGAATATGGCCCGTGGTGGGTCAGCCGGGTTGGCAGCTACGGCCAGCCGGCCGAGTACAACGACCCGAACCGTCCGTCGCTGCAGCCTTGGATTCCGACAACCCCCTACATTGGTGCAGAACGGTTCACCTTCACCCGCAACCCATACTATTTCAAGGTAGACCCTGCCTGCAACCAGCTGCCCTACATTGATTTGCGCACCTGGACATTGGCGACCGACCCAGAGGTGCGTCTGCTCAAAACGCTCAACGGCGAAGAGTACTTCAGCGAGCGTTCGATCAGCCAGCCGCCGAACAAGGCAGTTTTCTTTGAATATCAGGAGACGGGCAACTATCGCTTGATCGATGTCATCAACAGCGATTTGAACGTCATGCTGGTGCACATGAAGCTGACGCATCCCGATGCGGTGCGTGCGCAGATCATGCAGGACAAAAATTTCCGCATCGGGCTCTCCCATGCGATGGATCGGCAGAACATTATCGACACGGTCTACATCGGCCAGGGGGAGCCGTACCAGCGGGCCCCACGGCCGGAATCTCCGTTCTACAACGAGCGCCTGGCCAAAGAGCACACCGAATACGATGTAGAGGGGGCCAATCAAGCGTTGGATGCGGTGTTGCCCGACAAGGATGCGGAAGGGTTCCGGCTGGCTCCCAACGGCGAGCGTTTTGTCTTCAACGTTTTGGTGAACCAGGGTTTTCGGCCCGACTGGGTAGACGTGATGGGGATTGTCAAGCTGAACTGGGAAGCAGTCGGTCTGGCAACCAATCTGGTCGTTGTGGGCGATGATGTCTGGCGCCAGCGCATTCGTGAAGACGATGTCGACGCGTATGTCTGGGCAGGTGAGAATGGTACCGGTCTGCTGCCCTTGGTCTCTGCCGGCGAATATGTGCCTGAGGCGGCCTGGGGATGGGCAGCTTGGGAAGCTGTCACCCTTCGCGGTGTGGCAGAGCCTGCAGACCCGGTTGTCGAACCGCCGGCCGAACTGCAGCGTCAGTATGAGCTGACCGCCGGTCTGCGCCAGGCCATCGGCATTGAAGCGCAGACCGACATCATGAACGAGATTTTGGAGTTGACTGCGGATCAGTTTTACACCATCGGGCTGAGTCTGCCCAAGGGCGACTACCGTGCGGTCAACAACGCGCTGCGCAACGTGCCCAACCCGGTCATCGCCGGTTGGCTCTATCCGGGCCCGTCACCGGCAAATTTTGAGACCTTCTATCTCGACCCTGCTGCACAGTAAGCGGGATTCGGTATCACCCCGGACGTCGGCAGGCGGGCAACCTGCCGACGTCTGCATGGAGAGGAGTTGTCGATGGTTCGGTATATTGTCAAACGTCTGCTGTTGATGGTTCCCACGTTGGTGGCGATTTCGATTGTCAGTTTTACCATCATCAACCTCCCCCCTGGGGATTTTGTCGACCGGATTGTAGCACAGCGGCTGACTGCCGGGGAGGCGGTTACCGCCCAGGAGGCAGCGGATCTGCGCGCTTTTTACGGGCTTGACCGCTCAGTGGGCGAGCAGTATGTTGTCTGGGTTTCGAATATTTTTGTGCGCGGCGATTTTGGCCGTTCTTTTCGTTGGGATTTGCCTGTGCGCGATCTGGTCTGGGAACGCATGGCGTTGACCTTGCTGCTTTCGGTGTCCAGTCTGCTCTTCATCTGGGTGGTGGCGATCCCGATCGGAATTTTTTCGGCTGTGCGTCGGTATTCGCTGGGCGACTACATCGCTACCTTTCTGGGCTTTGTTGGGGTTTCGATCCCCAACTTTTTATTGGCATTGGTGCTGATGTTTATTTCGTTTCGTTACTTCGGCCAGAGTGTTGGGGGGCTTTTTTCTCCCGAGTACATCAACGCGCCCTGGAGTCTGGCCAAAATTTTGGATCTGCTCGGCCATCTGTGGATTCCGATGATTGTGCTTGGGACTGCCGGCACCGCCAGTCTGGTCCGTACGTTGCGCGCCAATTTGCTGGATGAATTGAGCCGTCCCTACGTAACCACTGCCCGCACCAAAGGGCTGCCAGAATCCTGGCTGATCGTCAAATACCCGCTCCGCCATGCACTCAACCCGTTTGTGAGCGATCTGAACGGAATTTTTGTGGACCTGGTGTCGGGTTCTACGATTGTGGCGGTCGTGCTCAGTCTGCAGACAACCGGCCCTTTGTTGCTGGATGCGTTGCGTTCAGAAGACATGTTTCTGGCGGGAAGTTTTATCATGCTCATGAGCATGCTGGCTGTGGTCGGCACCCTTTTTTCAGATATCCTGTTGGCTTGGTTGGACCCACGGATTCGGTATCGTTAGCCGTTGTGGGTTCAAAGACGGGGTATTCTCCAAGGAAAGCAACACCCATGCAAATTCACAACAGTTCAACTGCGGGCGAAGCAATCGACAGCGCCGAGGGGGCGCGTGCAGGGCAGTGGTGGCTGGTCTGGCGTAAGTTTCGCCGACATCGTCTGGCCATGATCGGCGGATTTTTCACAGTTGTGCTCTATCTGGTTGTCTTTTTTGCTGAATTTTTGGCCCCCTTTTCTCCTGACCGATACAGTGCAGAGTACACTTACGCGCCCCCCCAGAGCCTGCATCTGCTGCACTGGGATTCGAGCCAGGGCTGGTTTTCCCCCTATGTGAACGGCTACAAAATTGAAGTCAACTACGAACAGGGGCGCCGTCTCTTTGTGGTCGATCCAGAGAAACGCCACCCTGTGGGATTTTGGGTTCAAGGGGATTCTTATCGATTGTTGGGGGTCTGGCAAACTGACCGCCATTTGATCGGCCCGCTGGACCCTGCTGCGCCGATGTATCTGCTGGGAGCTGACCGGCTGGGGCGAGATGTTTTGAGCCGCACGATCTACGGCACGCGCGTGTCGATGAGCATCGGTCTGGTGGGGGTGGGGCTCAGTCTCTTTCTGGGAATTTTGCTTGGGGGACTTTCAGGCTATTTTGCTGGCTGGACAGACAATCTGATTCAGCGAGTGATCGAATTTTTGCAGTCCATCCCTTCCATCCCGCTTTGGATCGGGCTGGCGGTGGCCATCCCGGCCGAGGTTCCACCGGTACAGGTCTATTTTCTGATCACCGTCATTTTGTCGGTGGTCGGATGGACCGGGCTGGCGCGTGTGGTGCGTGGACGATTCTTTGCTCTGCGCACGGAAGATTTTGTCAAGGCGGCTCGTCTTGACGGGTGCAGCACACTGCGCATTCTTTTTCGCCACATGGTGCCCTCGTTTATGAGCCACATCATTGCTGTCGTGACGCTGGCCATTCCAGGGATGATTCTGGCAGAAACTTCGCTCAGTTTTTTAGGGATTGGCCTGCGTCCACCCACAGTCAGCTGGGGGGTGCTCTTGCAGGAGGCACAGAATATTCGTTCGATTTCAACTGCGCCCTGGCTGCTGTTGCCTGGGTTGGCTGTGGTGATCGCCGTGCTTGCCCTCAATTTTTTGGGGGATGGTCTGCGGGATGCCGCTGACCCCTACACGGTTTAAGCCGCAGCGGAGATGATGAGGAGATCATGGTCACATCTGCCGATACGCTGCTTGACATTCGCAATTTGCATGTGCAGTTCCCAACCGACCACGGCGTGGTCAAGGCCGTAGACGGCGTCGATCTGACGATTGCGCGTGGCAGAACCGTCTGTGTGGTTGGAGAATCGGGGTGCGGAAAATCGGTCACCGCACGGGCGATTTTGCAGGTCATCGACGCGCCCGGCAGGATCACAGCAGGTTCACTCTTTTTTTCAGCTTCACCCGAGACGAGGGTCGATCTGGCTGCGTTGCCGCCGCGCGGGCGCCAGTTGCGCAGCATCCGCGGGCGCGAGATCGCCATGATCTACCAGGAACCGATGTCTTCGCTCTCGCCGCTCTACACGATCGGCAACCAGATCAGCGAGGCGATCCGCTGGCACTCTCCGGTCTCGCAACAGGAAGCCCGGCAGCGGACGATTGCCGCCCTGGAGCAAGTCGGCATTCCGCAGCCCCAAGAACTTTTTGACCGGTATCCCTTTACCCTTTCGGGGGGCATGCGCCAGCGTGCGATGATCGCCATGGCGCTGGTCTGTTCGCCCAAACTTTTGATCGCAGACGAACCGACCACTGCGCTCGATGTCACCACCCAAGCCAATATTTTGGATCTCCTGCGCAAGCTTCAGGCAGAGCTCCAGATGTCTCTGCTCTGGATCACCCACGATCTGGGGGTTGTCGCTGAGATCGCACACGAAGTCGCAGTGATGTATCTGGGCAAGATCGTCGAACAAGGAACCGTCGAGCAGGTGCTCCACTCTCCCAACCATCCCTACACACGCGCGCTGCTTCGCTCGATCCCCCGACGCGGAGCTGGACGCCTGGCAGCGATCCGGGGAAATGTTCCCAGCCCCCAGCAACGGCCCGGTGGCTGTCTGTTCCACACCCGCTGCGATTTTGCCAGCACAGGGCTGTGCGACCGTGTTGAGCCTGCGATGATTCAGCTGGAAGATGGGCACAGCGTGCGCTGCCTGGCCTATGTCCCGCACAGCCCGCTTCGACTGGAACAACCTCCTGCGGAGGCGGCAGCGACCGACCCACACCTGGCTTTTTCGGATTTGCCGGCAGAGGGCCGACCCGTGCTGCTTGCCGTTGAGCAGCTCAAAGTACATTTCCCGATACAGCGCGGGTTTTTCAACCGCACCACAGGGCATGTCCGTGCTGTGGATGGCGTCTCGTTTCAGATTTATGCAGGAGAGACTTTGGGGTTGGTTGGCGAGTCGGGCTGCGGCAAGACGACCCTCGGTCACACACTGATGCGCCTTTACGCGCCCACTGCGGGAGAAATTCGCTATTACCCACGCGGCAAGGCCGACGGTGATACGATGAACCCGGCACATCTGAACAAACGACAGCGCAAACAGTATCCTCGCGAGCTGCGGATGATTTTTCAAGATCCCTATGGCTCACTCAACCCGCGGTTGTCGATCCTGGAGATCATCGGTGAAGTGCTCAAGGTGAACAACCTGGCGCAGGGCAGAGATTTGGAACGCAGAGTGCGCGAGCTGATGGCCAAAGTCGGGCTGAGCCCTGACTACCTGCATCGTTACCCGCATGCCTTCAGCGGGGGGCAACGCCAGCGAATCGGGATTGCGCGTGCCCTGGCGCCCCGTCCAGCGCTGATCGTTGCAGACGAACCTGTTTCGGCGTTGGATGTTTCGGTTCAGGCGCAGATTTTGAATCTGCTCAAAGAGCTGCAGTCTGAGTTTTCGCTCACCTATCTTTTTATTTCGCACGACCTCAACGTCGTTTCGCACATCAGCGATCGGGTCATGGTGATGTATGTGGGCAGGATCGTCGAACTGGCTCCGACCCAGACGCTCTTTCAGCGTCCGCAGCACCCGTATACCGAAGCGCTGCTGTCGGCCGTGTTGAGCCCTGACCCCAGCGTGCGGCCCCCCCGTATCCAGTTGGAAGGGGGCGTTGCAGACCCTGCCAATCCGCCTGCCGGGTGTGCCTTTCATCCCCGCTGTCGTTATGCCCAGGATCGCTGTCGGCACGAAACACCTGCGCTGCGCCCTGTCACTTCTGTCCACTGGGTCGCCTGTCATTTTGCCGAAGAACTGACGCTGCACCCCATGGCCCTTGCCGTATCCACCCTACAGACCCAAGAAAGCGACCGACCCTGATGCAAACACCACAATCTATTCAACTGCATGGCCAGCTGACTTCAGCAGACATGCGCCAGACCCGGCCGATCCCTGTCCAAATGCCAGAGGGGGTGACCCAAGTTCATTTTCGGTTTCGCTACAGCCCCAAATTTGCCCCCAACCAGCGGCTGGCCCACCAGATCAGCCTGATGATCTTCGATACAGAAGGGCCCCGTTTCGAGATTTCACGCCCGGATGACCAGGGTGTCTGGATCCATGAAGCCGAGGCCTCCCCTGGTGGAATGGCTGGGCCCATCCAGCCAGGGACATGGCAGCTTTTTATTTTGGTGCATCGTCTGCTCTCCGACGAACCGGTCCGCTACGAGCTGGACATGACACTCTCCTTTGACCCGATCGAGCGACAGCCCAGAAGCTGGCGGCCCGGGCTGGTTGCGTCGCGCGGCCCGGGCTGGTACCGTGGGGACCTGCACGCCCATTCGATCCATTCAGACGGCAGTCTGGATGTGCCCGAGCTGGTCAACTTCTGGCGGGAGCAGGGGGTGGACTTCATGACCTTGAGCGACCACAACACCCTCTCGGGGCTGGCCCAGGTGCGCAGCCTGAGCGACGACGACCTGCTCACCATGGGTGGAATTGAGCTTTCGACCTACTGGGGACATGCTGTTGCGGTCGGGGTTCGGCGCTGGTTCGACTGGCGCAAGCTCGACGGATCGCAGCTCACAATGCCCGAGCTGGCACAGCAGGTGATCGATGCAGGGTGTCTTTTTACCATCGCCCACCCGATGGACCCTGGCGACCCGATGTGTTGTGGCTGTCGCTGGGAGTACGACGACATGATGCCTGGCAATGCGCTGGCGGTTGAAGTGTGGAACGGTCTGTGGAGTGCACGCAACCAAGAGGCGCTCTCCTGGTTTTACCGCTGGCTCAACCAAGGGTATCGTCTGACGGCCGTTTCAGGGACAGACTTGCACACCCTGCCCAGAAGCATTCGGCGTGCTGCGGTCAACGTTGTCTATGCCCAGGAGCTGAGTGAACCGGCCATCGTCGATGCGCTCAAGGCAGGACACTCCTACATCAGTTCGGGCCCTGAACTGCTTTTGACAGCACACACCTCCGCCGGAGAGGCTGCGATGATCGGCGATACCTTGCCGCCCGGCGAGACCACGCTGCGCGCAACCTGGCGGGACGGCGACGACGGCGACAGCCTTCGGCTGGTTTTGGACGGCAAGGTATATCGGGAACACTTTGTGGCTGGCAGCGGCGAGATGAGCTGGACCCTTGCTCCTGGGAGAGCCAGGTGGTTTGTGGTCGAGCTGCGCAGTCCTGCCAACGATCTGTTGGCCGTGACCAACCCAATTTTTTGTCGCGACCGTTAGCCGGTCTTGATCAAGCAGGGTTCCCGGCGAACAGCTGCCGGGAACCCCACTGGGTTATGGGTGGATGCCCTGGCGCAGCTGTGCGTCGATGACAGCCAGCACAGGCGGCAGGTCGGCGATGGTGTCGACCACAAAATGGGCGCCGGCAGCTCGTAAGCGCTGTGAGATGTCCAGTCTGAGACGGGCCACCTCTTCTGTGCCGAGAGCAGCCAGCTCGGCTGCGGTCAGCCCTGCCATGCTGCCCGACAAGGCCACCCCGACCGACCAGCAGCCGGCGTTGAGCCCTTCCTCGATGTCTGGAATTGTGTCTCCCACCTTGACGACTGCCGCCATCGGGTAGACTTGCAGCTCCATGGCCAGCCGATAGCACATCCAAGGAGCAGGTCTTCCGGCGGGCACGTCGCTGGGGGTGAGGAGAGCATCCGGTTCGTAGCCGTGGCTGCGCGCAGCGGCAGCGAGTGCAGCCATCATGGGGCGAGTGTACCCTGTGGTTGTCCCGATCTTCCATTGTTTGCTGCGAATGAAGGCCACGGTGTCGAGCAGACCCGCAATGGGCAGAGCATACTCGGCGACGCTGGCTGTCTGCAGCGGTTCGAACTCCTGATACAGACGGTCGACATCGTTTTCGGTGGGCAACGCACCATGGCTTTGGCGCCAGAGCTCACCTGCTCCCTGCAGGATCGAACGCAGATGCTCTTTTTTCATCAGCCCCATTCCATGGCGCGCCTGGGCGGGTGTGATCGTCACCCCATGCTGCTCGAAGAGGCGTAGAAAAACTGCCGCCGGCGCAAAGGATCCAAAATCGACCGCAGTGCCCGCCCAGTCTAGGATGACCGCCTGAAGTCCACCGATGTACTGGCGTTGAAAACGAAATGACATCAAGAACCCCCTTTGTACGCTTGTGAAGGAAGACCCATTGCGGTCAGCGCGGCGCGAACTGCCCAAAGCAGATTCGTCACATCGCTGGTGTCGAGCCGGCCGATATGGCCGATGCGAAAACAATTGGCATGGCTTAGTTTGCCGGGGTAAATAATCTGGCCGTATTCGCTCAGCAGCTGATAGAAGCGAGAAAACTCGAAGCCAGGGTGCTCTGGATAGCGGAAGGCCGTGATGATATGGCTGCGGTCGGCTTCGGCTTCGATATAGGGTTGGAGGCCGAGCGCACGCATCCCCTCTACGGTCATCTGGCAATTGCGGGCGTAGCGGGCTGCGCGACCTGCCACCCCTCCCTCCTCGGCCAGCTCGGCCAGCGCCTGATGAAAGGCCAACAAGCTCTGAACAGGTGGTGTAAAACGAAACTGGCCATCCTTTTCCAAAGCTTCGTACTGAGCAAGTAAATCCAGGCTGACGCTGCGCGCCCACCCACGGGTCGCCAACAATGTAGCGGTGTGGGCCAGCACAAAAGCAAAGCCTGGCACGCCTTCGATGCATTTATTGGCCGAGGAGATCAGAAAATGGATCGGGGTCTCGTTCAGGTCGATCGGGTATCCTCCAAAACTGCTCATGGCATCGACGATCAAAGAGACAGCGTGTCGTTCGGCCAACGCAGCGATTTCCCGGATCGGGTTGATCAGCCCTGTCGTTGTTTCACAGTGCACGACCGCAACGTGGGTGAGCTCCTGTTCATGCGCCAGAAGTTTCTCCAGCTGCCCCGGGTCGATGGGGGAGTTTTCGGGGCTTCTCAAAACCACGGTGTCGATCCCGAGCATGTCTGCGATCTGAACCATCCGTTCTCCGTAGGCACCGTTGACCAGAAGCGCCAGCTGCCCGCCGAGGGGAACGACCGAACCGAGTGTGGCCTCCACGGCAAACGTTCCGCTGCCCTGCATCAAGACTGCGGTGTACTGGCTTGAATCTGCGCTGGCCAGCAGCAGCAGACGTTGTCGTATCTCTGCGACGATCGCAGTAAACTCCGGGTCGCGCGAACCCAGGTCACGCAGCATTGCCTGCTTGACCGTACGGCTGGTGGTCAGTGGGCCCGGGGTAAAAAGCGCTTTGTCCTTCCAGGCAGAAATTTGCATGGTGCTCCTCTTCAAAAGTCTTTCCAATCAAGTCGGATGGGCGTTTCACACAAAGCAGTTGCAGCGGTCAGGGCAGGCGCCATGCTTGCGTGCGACGGTGCAGAGGGCGGGTAATCCAGAAATAAAGGATACGGACCGTCAGACAGGCGGCGATGACCAGCACAGACATTGCCGCAGCGGCAGCGGTATCGCCGGCGTCGTCCAGATTGACAATCGCAACCGAGGCCAGTTTGATCTGCGGAGAATAGAGCAAAATGACTGCAGAAACTGTCACCATCGCGTTGACAAAGAGGTAGAGCGCAATTTCAGCGACAGCAGGCAACGACAGCGGCAAGGTGATTCGCCAGAAGGTACGGTAAAACGGCACACCCAGCGAGGCTGAAACAGCTTCGAGTTCGCCGTCGATCTGTTTGAGGGCAGTCGTGGCGGCCATGAAGCTGACCGTGTAAAAGTGAACAATATTGGACAGGACCAAAATCGCCATCGTGCCATACAGGCCGGCGAACGGATTGGGCATCTCCACCCCCAGAAGGGTCCAGTGTGTGGGGTTAAAAAAGAAGATATAGGCAAGCCCGATCACAAGACCTGGCAGCGCAACGGAGATCATCGAAAGAAAATAGGCGGTCTGGCGCAGCGGGCCCCACGTTCGGTTTTTTTCGATCAGGTAGGCGCCTGCAAAAATGATTGCAGTCCCAACCCCGGCTGTGTAAAAGGCCATCCACAGGCTGTTGGTGTAGGCTTCCCAGCCTCCTCCACCCACCTTGCTAAAATCGTAGTGGCGCAGGGTCAGTTCCAGCCGGTAGGGCCAGACATCGACCAACGAAGCATAGATCACGGTGCCTGTCACAGCCAGAATGGCGGCTGCGACCAGCGAACAGTAAACGAGGGCGAAGCGGTCCAGCAGGGGGGTGGGGCGAGGGTGCAGCGGCGTTGCCCGTGCCGTCAGCACAGCATTCTGGTGGCGTTGTGCGATTCGGTCTGCGACAAAGGCCAAGACGGTAGGGATGAGGAGCACAATGCTGACCGTGGCGCCCATCACAAAATTTTGCTGGCCGATGACTTGTTTGTAGATATCGGTGGCCAGCACATTGTAGTTGCCTCCTACCACTTTGGGGATGCCGATGTCGGTGAAGGCCAGCGTAAAACAGACAAACACTGCGCTGATCAGCCCATAACGCATTTCGGGCAGGGTGACCGACCAGAAAGTGCGCAGCGGCGATGCGTTGAGCACCTGGCTGGCTTCGTAGAGGCGGGCGTCTGCCAGCGATGCGGCCACTGCCAGGATCAAAAACGCCTGTGGAAAACAGTAGATCAGTTCGCCCAGAAGGATTCCGTTCTGGCCGTACAGATTCAGATCGAAGCCCAGGGCAATTCCAAAGTTTTGCTCAAAAAAGCCAAAAAAGCCGGTAGTCACCAATCCTTTTCTGCCAAAGAGATAGACCAGCCCGATGGCCAGGGCCAAGGGGGGGACGACGAGGGGGAGCAGTGCGACCGCGCGAAAAAAGTGTTTGCCCGGCATGCAGGTGCGGGCAAGCGCCCAGGCATAGACAAAGGCCAGGCCAACCGCCAGAAGTGTCGTCTTCCCTGCAATGGTCAGACTGTTGAACAGGGAGGAGGTCAGGCCAGGGCTGGAAAAATAGCGGACATAGTTGTCCAGCCCCACAAAATTGCCCTGGGGGTCTGAGAGGCTGCGCATGCCCAATGGAACGAGGGGCAGCAGAATGCCAACCAGCAGAAACCCCAGAAGCAAGAGCAGCAGGCTGCGGCGCAGCCACTCTTCGCTCGTGATCTTTGCCAGGCGGCCCGGCTCTGCTCGGCCTGGGGGCAACGTTCGCTGGCTCATGCGGGTTTCTTGCCTGTTCGGAAAACACGCAGCGCGTCTGCCGGCAGGTGCAGCGGCAGCGCTTCTCCGACATGCAGTTCAGAGTGTTCTGCGGCGTGTCGAGGCAAGGTCAACGTCAGAGAAACCGCAGCGTTGCAGAAGTCTGGCACTGTATGGCGCAAAAGCAGACGATAGACAGGGCCCATAAATTCAACTGCCTGCAGTTCTGCGATCAGAATGTTGCTCAACGCGGCTGCATCCCGTTCGATACGGATCTCCTCGGGACGAATCGCCAACATCAGTGAATTTCCTGGCACAAGATCTCCTTCCCAGTTCTGGACACGCAGCGCAAATGCCCCGGTGCGAACGACACCGACCCCTTCGCTGCTGACCACACCGGGCAAAAAATTCATCTGCCCGACAAAATCAGCGACAAACGGTGTGGCTGGCTGTTGATAGATTGCCAGCGGTGTGTCAAGCTGAACGATTCTGCCCTGGTCCATCACAGCGATGCGGTCAGCCATGCTCAACGCTTCTTCCTGGTCGTGTGTCACCATGATCGTCGTGATGCCCAAACGGCGCTGCAAGCTCTTGATCTCTCCCCGCAAACCGGCGCGCACACGAGCATCCAGGGCAGAGAGAGGTTCGTCGAGCAGAAGCAGCGAGGGGGCGGGGGCCAGGGCACGTGCCAACGCCACGCGCTGCTGCTGCCCGCCAGAGATCTGGGCGGGGTAACGGGGGGCGAGCCCCTGCAGCCCCACCAGCTGCAGCAATTCCTGCACGCGCGCAGCAATCTGAGTTCGTCCCTGTTTGCGATTTTGTAGACCGTACGCGATGTTTTCAGCGACCGTCAGATTGGGAAAAAGTGCATACGACTGAAAGACGATGCCGAAATCACGCTCTGCGGCTGGCAGTCGGGTGACATCTCGCCCAGCCTGCAAAATCTGTCCTGCGGTCAACGGCTCAAGCCCGGCAATCAGCAGCAGCAGCGTGGTTTTGCCACACCCGCTCGGCCCCAACAAAAATAGAAATTCACCTTGGTCGACATCCAGTACCAGGGTCTCCAGCACAACATGTCGACCAAAGTGTTTGTGTACATTGTACAGCTGCAAAAATGGATCGAGAACGGTCATGGTTTTCTGCGCCAGATGAGGATCGTTCTGTGGCGCCCAGAGGAGAAAAGATCCTCCGGGCGCCATCTTTTGGGCACGATATCGGGGTCAGCGCGGCTCAGATTTGCCGTCGTAGCGCTCTGTCCACTGCGCAAGAATCTGTTCTCGCTCGCCCGCCATTCGGACAAAATCGTTCTCCACCAGCTGTGCGAGCGGGTCCGCCGGGTAACCATCGGGGATCGGGATCTCTGTGGCCACAGAGGTGATCGGATAGCTGCCCGCATACAGCTGCATGATGTCGTCGCCGATCGCCCAATCCAGGAAAACCTTGGCCGCCGGCACAATTTCAGACTTGCGCACCAGCGCATTGGCTTCGATCTCCCACCCAGAGCCCTCGGCCGGAAAGACTGGCTCGATCGGTTCGCCCGCTTCTTTCTGTTTGACCGCACGGTAATCGAATGAAATGCCGATCGCAACCTCCCCGGCCCCGGCCATTCGGCAGGGCTTGGATCCGGAGTGGGTGTAGACGGCAATGTTCTCGTGCAACTGGTCAAGGTATGCCCAGCCAGCTTCTTCGCCCATCATCTGCAAAATCGCCGAAACCGAGAGAAATCCTGTGCCAGAAGAAGCCGGGTTGGGCATCGCAATCAGCCCTTTGTACTCGGGTTTGACCAGATCCGCCCAGCTGGTCGGCATCGTCAGGCCCGATTTTTCTACCTCGACAGTGTTGACACAAAACGCAGAGAACCAGGTGTCAATCCCGACCCAGTGGGGTGGGGTATCGCTGTCACGAAATTCAGCGCGCACACGTTCCAGACCGGCAGGAGCGTACGCCTCCAACATCTCCTGCTGTTCAGCGACAAGCAGGCTCGTCGCTGCCAGCCCCCAGACCACATCGGCCTGTGGGTTCTCTTTTTCGGCCAGCAGCCGTGCCGTGATGATGCCGGTCGAATCGCGCACAATGTTGACCGTGATTTCAGGATGTTGCTCGTTGAAGAGGGCAAGATAGCTGCTGATCTGGTCATCTTCCAGTGCGGTGTAGACTGTGATCTCCCCAGAGGGAGCCGCTGTACCGGTTTCACCGCTGGGCTGCACTGCGCTGCAGCCGGCCAGCAGCAGCAGGGCGAAAATTGCCGTTGTCCATTGCTTCACTGTTTATATCTCCTTGATCGTGTTGAGGTTGTTGGATTGAAGACAGACCTACTTGGTTCAGTAAAGCAGATCTTTGTCAACAAAAATGCAGAAATCTATTAAGAACGGGTAAGGGTTTGTTAATCACCGACTAAAAGATGCGAGGGGCGCTCGACAGCCTGCTGGCCGATGCGCTATACTGGGTGTAAAACAGGCTGGCAAAAGAGCCTGTCGAAGCGTGCAGAGGAGAAGAGCGATGTCTGTGCTGGACCGTTTTCGTCTGGATGGCCGTGTCGCACTGATTACGGGCGGCACCAAGGGGTTGGGCAGGAGCATGGCAGATGGTTTTGTCGAGGCGGGTGCGGCGGTGGCGGTGGTCAGCCGCCACCACGAAGAGAGCACAAGGGTGGCCGAAGAACTCACCGCACATGGGGGCAGACGGTGTGCAGGCTATGCTGCGGATGTCACCGACCCAGCCCAGGTGGCCGGGCTGGTTCAGCACGTGCTCGACGACTTCGGCCAGGTCGATATTCTGGTCAACAATGCAGGAATCAATCTGCGCGGCCCGATCGAAGCTCTGTCGGTCGAGCAGTTCGACGCGGTCCAGGCGGTCAATGTGCGCGGCCCCTGGCTGATGTGCCGGGAGCTGGCCCTCCATTTCAAAAACCGACGCTACGGACGTGTGCTCAACATCGGCTCGATGCTTTCGGTGGTGGGGATGGCAGATCGCACCCCGTATGCCACCAGCAAAGGGGCCCTTTTGCAGATGACGCGGGTTCTGGCGCTGGAATGGGCACCCTACGGGGTGACGGTCAACGCGATGATTCCAGGTCCTTTTGCCACGGAGATGAACCTGCCGATCTTGAATCACCCCGAGCGTTACCGCGCTTTTGTCGACCGCATCCCGCTTGGCCGCTGGGGAGAGCTCGAGGAAATCCAAGGGCTGGCTCTTTTTCTGGCCAGCGACGCTTCCAGTTTTGTGACTGGGGCTGCCATGACCGTGGATGGCGGGTACACGGTCTGGTAGGGGGGGGTCAGGTTGCCAGTTTGAGCGCTACCCCTGAGGCCTGGTGGGCCCGCATCGTCTGTGCCAGCTGCACGACATAGGCCCCTGCTTCGAGCGGGTTGGTGCCTCCTGCAAAGATATTGCAGATGACATCGCGTTGGGCGTCGGTGTCCCCTGCTTGCGGGCGCCAGGCCATATAGGCGCTCAGGCTTTCGGCGCGGCCCAGCCCAGGCCGCTCGCCGATCAGCAAGATCAAGACGTCCGGCTGCAGCAGCTCGCCGATGTCGTTCATGACGCCGACACGGCAGTGGCTGACAAAAAAAGGAACCCCAAAGCTCAGCCCGGCGGACAGCACCCCGTGCCGGATCACGGGGAGGATCTGGCGGAGGTTGGCCTCCACGGCGGCTGCACTCAATCCGTCGCCGACCACCAGCTGGACGGCTGGGCGTTGGGGGCAGCGCGCTCGGATCTCTTCCTTGGCGTTTTCGGAGAGTTTGCGCCCCAGGTCGGGGCGCAGCAGGTATTCTTGTTTGCCGCCGCAGACCTGGGTGGTGACGCTGAAAAGTGCCAGCTCTGCCAGCAGGCCGGGTTGCACCTCCCGATAGAGTGCGTCCTGGGTCAAGGCGTGGTCGGCCTGAAACAACAGCAGCGCTGCGGTTGTGCAGCGTGGGCCAGCTCGGCCGACCCCGATGCGGGCTGGCGTTGCGGCGAGCAGCGCACGCAGCCCTTCGGGGTCGGCCGGGTGAGAGAGCGTCGGGCGTCTTAAAGCGGGGTCGGGCAGGTCGATCGACAGCTGCGGGTCTGTGGCGGGTTGTTCTGGCATGGTTGTGGCTTTCTGCAGAGAGTGGTTACCGGCGCAAGAAAAAAGAGGGGTCTCCTGCCTGTGCGGTCAACCGCCCTGCGTGCATCAGCCCCAGATCTTCCAGCCAGCGTTCGAATTCGGGTGCGGGGCGCAGGCCAAAGAGCTGGCGGAGCGCGGCCGTATCGTGGTAGGAGGTGCACTGGTAGGAAAGCATCGAGTCGTCGCCCATCGGCACCCCCATGAAATAGTTGCAGCCAGCGGCTGTGAGCAGCACAGCCAGGTTTTCGATCGCGTTCTGGTCGGCGCGTGCGTGGTTGGTGTAGCAGGCGTCCACCCCCATCGGCAGCCCACTCAGCTTTCCCATAAAATGGTCTTCCAGCCCGGCGCGCTGGATCTGGCGCGCGTCGTACAGGTATTCTGGGCCGATGAAGCCGACGACTGTGTTGACTTGAAAGGGGCGGTATCGTCTGGCCAGCCCATAACAGCGTGCTTCGAGGGTCAGCTGATCCCAGCCGTGGTGGGCATCGGCCGAGAGTTCGGAGCCCTGGCCCGTCTCAAAATAGAGATAGTTGGGGCCTGGGGTGAAGCAGTGGCGTTGGGCCAGGGTCTGCGCCTCGTCGAGCAGGGCGACTGAAATGCCGAAGGAGTCGTTGCCGCGCTGGGTGCCGGCCAACGACTGGAAGAGCAGCCCGACGGGCGCGCCAGCCGTCAGACATTTCATCTGCGTGGTGACATGAGCCAGGACGCAGTTCTGGGTCGGAATCTGCCACTGTTGGATCACGGCGTAGGTCATTTCGAGCAGTCGAGCGACTGAACTGTAGGAATCGTCGACCGGGTTGATGCCGATCACGGAGTCTCCGGAACCATAGGAGAGCCCTTCATAGATTTCGGCGCGGATGCCGGTGAGAGCGTCAGTCGGGTGGTTGGGCTGGTTGCGGCTGGACAGCCGGCCCTCCAGGCCGATCGTGTTGTTGCAGTGGGCCGAAACGCGCACTTTGCTGGCCGCATAGATCAGGTCGAGATTGGACATCAGCTTGGTGACTGCGCTGATCATCTCTGCGGTCAACCCATCGGCGGCCCGGCGGATCTGGGCGGCGGTGGTTGTGTCGGCCAGAAGCCATTCGCGCAGCTGGCCGACGCTCCAATCTTTGATTTCAGCGTACGCGACCGGATCCAAGGCATCCTGGATCACACGGGTCACCTCGTCCTGTTCGTAGGGGACGGCGGGCTGTTCGCGCAAGACCCAGAGGGGGAGTTCGGCCAGCACAAAGCGGGCTGCGGCCCGTTCAGCTGCGGTGCTGGCTGCCAGCCCGGCCAATCGGTCTCCTGATTTCTCTTCATTGGCCTTGCCCATCAGCACCCGGACATCTGGAAATTCGTACTGCTTGCCGTGCAGACGGGTGCGCAGCAACATAGAGGCCTCGCTTTCACCGATAGAAAACCAGCGTTTTTATGCTGAGCGGGACGACCCGCCCGTCCAACAAGGGCAGGCCGACGTCGAGATAGTTTCCCTCGGCCAGCTGCACCTGGTCGATCACCAGCAGCGGGCGTTTGGGCAGAGCGGCTTTGATGGTCTGGCCCAGCACCTGGGCGTAGTCGCGGTCCAGCAGCACGACCAGGGGCTGCTGGGGGGGCAGGCTGTCGGCGTAGGTGCAGAGTGCTGCGGCCAGCTCCAGCAGCGCGGGGTACTCGAGTGGCTGTCCGCATTCCAGCGCAAGTGCGCACGGCTCGTTGGCTGGGCCGCCCCGCAGGGTGGCAGCCCTGATCGCAGCGGCCAGCGCTGTCCGTTCCCATTCGGCGGGCAGTGCCGGCTGCACAACGGGCAGATTGCGCAGCGGCAGCAGCGCCCGCTCCACCCAGATGGTGGACCCGGAGACCGTCACGGTCTGCGTTCCGGCCCCGAGCACGGTGGCGCGCACCGTCTCTGAGGGTTCTGCGATTGTGTAGGCTGCCAGGTCGGGCTGGCGGCGGAGCGAGTCAGCGAGCAGCGGCCCGACATCGCCGTAGAGGGCCACCTCGGCCACGCTGCCAGCGGGTGTCCCGGCATAATAGGCGCTGCCGACGCCGCCGGAAAACATCAGGAGGGTGCCTGGTGCCACCGGCGGTGCCGGTGCGGTCAGATAGAGTTGCTGAGCCAGCGGGGAGGCGGTGCCGTGGATCAGCTCCACCGTCAGTGCTGCCATCTGGTCGGTGAAGCGGCGCAGCGTGGCCAGGTCGACCAGGTCGCCGGGGACGAGCTGCAGCCCGCATGCGGCCAGGATGGTGCGGGCGGGTTCGGCCACGCTGCGCACTCGGCTGAGTCGACCATCGAGTTCGAGCAGCCGGCCCCCGCAGTTGATGGCAGCGGTGGTGAGCAGACGGTCTGCCTGAAACGTGGCTCGATTGGCGGTTCCTCCGCCGATGTCGATATTGGTGACCGTTGTGAAGTGATGGCGGGCATAGGCAGCGGCGCCCGAGCCGCGCCCTGCGAGCGCCCCTTCGAGGTGGGGGCCGGCGACACTGACCACAAATTCGCCGGCCAGCCCGGCCAGTGCGGCCAGAATTCGGTCGGCATTTTGTTTTTTGGCGGTTTCGCCGGTCACAATCACGGCGCCTGTCTCGATTTGGGCCGGAGCTACCCCGGCTGCCGCATACGCTGCTTGCACCCACGCGTACAGGCGCGGGGCATCGACCGTTTCAGGGTCTGACAGCGGCGTCAGCACGACTGGGCTGCGGTAGAGCACCCGACGCACAACAATTTCCAGACGTGGGATCTGCCCCGGCTGAGCGACGTTGACCGTCTGCAGCTCGGAGAAAAGCAGCTGCGTCGTGGTTGTCCCAACATCGATCCCAACCGAAAGAAAAACAGGTGCGTCCACGATCTGGTTCCTGTGCAGAGGGCTCTGAAAGAGTGGCTTTCAGTATACCACAGCTGTGCCCCACAGAGAGGCTTTGGAGCCCACAGACAAAAACAGCGCCACCCGGGAGCTCCCGGGTGGCGCTGAGGACAGACGGTCTGGGGATTTCAGCCTTCTGTGCAGCTGTGAGGGAAGTTTCTCTGCAGCACCCATTCGCCGTTGGGGCGCTTTGTCTTGCTCCACTCCACCAGCGAAAACTGGCCTGTCACATCCCCTGGAATGCTGATTTCGGCGGCACCTGCGGGAATATCGGCGTAGCCGCCAAGATTGGGTGCCAAGACCAGCCGGCCACATGCGTCCCACCAGCCGACACTGGACTGCTGCGTTCTGAAACGGATCGCGATTTTGCCGGCCGTTCCGGGCGGTGACAGTTCGACAGCTGCGTTGCCGGTAAAAATGCGACCTAGGCTGTCAGCGGCGCTCTCTTCCGAGGGCTCGTCGACAGGGCCGGGCGGTTCTGGGCTGGGCAGCGGCGACTCGGGCTCGGGCAGCGGCGATTCCTGGGTCGCTGCCAGGGCAGAGGGAGGCAGCCTCACTTCTGCCATCCACGCCACGAACAACAGGAGGGTAAAGGCCAAGAGTCCAAACAAATACTTGCGAGTCATCAGGGTTCCTTTCGGAAAGCAAATTGTGGATAGTCTCCAGGCAGCCAGCTGTATTCAGCCGAGGGTACGATGAGGAGTATCAAAAAATATAACAGAGCGTGCCGTCGGCGTCAAATAGAGGCACACCGCGCC
>JAPLGY010000452.1 GCA_026389955.1 Caldilinea sp.
GTCCTCTTTGCCACCATCATCGGCCTGGTGCTCTATTATGGCCCGCCACAGTGGGCCTATGTCGGTGTGCCGACCTACGTGGACTACTTTCGGGTCGGCCCGCTGATCCTCCCGGCGACGATCGCCATCCTGTACTTGACCAGCAACGCAGTCAATTTCACCGATGGGCTGGACAGCCTGGCGGGCAGCACAAGTCTGGTGGCCTTTGCCTGCTACGGAACGATCGCCTATCTGCAAAATCAGCTCTACCTGGCCATTTTTTGTTTTACATTGGCCGGGGCCTTGATGGGGTTTCTCTGGTACAATGCCCACCCGGCACAGCTGATCATGGGGGATGCCGGCAGCCTGCCGCTCGGGGCCACCTTGGGGCTGGTCTCCATCATGACCGGCCAGTGGCTGCTGCTCCCGGTCATCGGGCTGGTCTTTGCCGCCGAAGCCCTGAGCGTCATGGTCCAGGTCAGCTATTTCAAGCTCACCCGGCGGCTGTACGGACAGGGTCGGCGCGTTTTTAAAATGGCCCCGCTCCACCACCATTTTGAATTGTTGGGGTGGAGCGAAATGCAGGTCAAAGAGCGGTTTTTTATTGCCTCCGTCCTCTCCGGGATGTTGGGGGTGGCGTTGGCGTTGATCTGAACCGGCCAGAGAACGGGCCGGGCTGGGAAGGGACAGATGTCGTTTCAGGGATGGCGGATTGTGATATTGGGGATGGCCCGGCAGGGCACAGCCCTGGCCCGTTTTTTCGTGGCAGCCGGGGCACAGGTCACCCTGAGCGACACTGCCCCGCCAGAACGTCTGACCGCCGAGCTGGAACGGCTGGGAACACTGCCTGTTCGACAGGTGCTGGGCGGACACCCGCTGGAACTGCTGGACGGGTGCGACCTGCTCTGTCTGAGCGGCGGCGTGCCCGCACAGCTGCCGATCGTCCAGGAGGCGATCCGGAGGCAGATCCGCCTGAGCAACGACAGCCTGCTCACCCTGCAGATGGCGCGCCAGCGTGGGCTGGGGCCGATCCTGGCCATCACCGGCAGCAGCGGAAAAACGACGACGACAACGCTGGTCGGCGAGATGCTGGCCGCCAGCGGCCGGCGCACCCACGTCGGAGGGAACATCGGGACCCCGCTGATCGACCGGCTGGATCAGATCGCCGCCGGGGAGTGCATTGTGCTGGAGCTGAGCAGCTTTCAGCTGGAATTGTTTGACGAGCGTTGGGCGTGGGGCCCAGTCGCAGGAGTCGGCCCGGACATCGCTGCACTCCTCAACCTCACCCCCAACCACCTGGACCGCCATGCCGGGATGGCAGCGTATGCGGCAGCCAAGTTCAACCTGCTGCGCTCTCTGCCGACCGACGGCACGCTGGTCTTGAGTGCCGAGGACGCGGTCACTCGGCGGGTTGCCAACGCCGACTGGCGGGCCAGCGACCCGCCACTGCCGTCGAGCTGGGGCGCAGCCACTCTGGACGCCCTGTTGGAAGAAATGGGCGGCCTGGCCACAGCAGGTCGCAGAAAACTGGTCCTGTTTCACCGCCAACAGCCGGTCGACCACGGAGCCTGGGGGAACGCTGGCCAACTTTTCTACCAAGGGCAGCCATTCTGCCAGCTGGCAGAGCTCAAAGTGCGCGGGGAACACAATGTGAGCAACCTGCTGGCCGCTGCGGCCATCAGCGGCGCCGCCGGGGCACCGCTGACAGCCATGCAGACGGTGGCACGCCGTTTCGCCGGGGTCCCACACCGCCTGGAAACCGTCGCAGAGGTCGCTGGCGTGCTCTGGGTCAACGACAGCATCGCCACCTCGCCTGAACGGGCGGTGGCGGGCATGCGCAGCTTTGAAAGCGGCCAAAGCCTGATTCTGCTGGCCGGCGGCAAGGACAAACAGCTGCCCTGGGATCGTTTCGCCGAGACAGCGCTCGAACATGTCGAGCTCCTGATCGGTTTTGGCGAGGCCGGCAGCATGGTGGTGCGCCAGGTCCAGGAGCGGGCTGCGTTCCTGCGCAAAACTGCCCCCAGCACGGCCATCGTCAGCCGACTGGACGAGGCAGTCGACCTGGCCGCACGCACGGCCAGACCCGGGACAGTCGTCCTGCTTTCCCCAGGGGGCACCAGCTACGACGCCTATCACGATTTTGCAGCGCGCGGCGAACATTTCCGCCGCCTGGTCGAAGAAGTCGCCGGAGGTCCGCGATGGGGGTGAACACAAAAACAGGCGAACGTCCGCAAGCTGTCCAAGGCCACTACGACTGGGGGCTGTTGACCGTTGTCACCTTGCTTTTGCTTTTGGGACTGGTGATGGTCTTCAGCGCCAGCTATCCGCGCGGGCTGGAAGGCTTTGACAACCCCTACTACTTTGTCGCACGCCAGTTTATCTGGCTGCTGGTGGGTGCCGTCGGGCTGGTCATCGCCGCACGGATCCCCTACCTGCTCTGGAACCGCTGGAGCGTCCCGATCATGGGAGCAAAGGCCCACGCATTCGCCATGCAAGAGCCGGACTCCTCCCCTTCGGCGTGCTGATGGGAGTCGTGTCGGTGTTGATCGTGTTGCAGCCGGAGATCACCGTGGCGGTCCTGATCGTGGTGACCTCTGCCATCATGCTGTTTGTGGCAGGGGCCGACCTGAAACAGCTGACGGTGATCGGCGCAGTGGCCACCGCCACCTTCCTGCTCGTGGTCCAGTACACCGGCTACGCAGCCGAGCGCATCAGCCTCTATCTGACTTGGATGGGCAACCCGGTCGCCAGCGAAGAATGGCAGGTGAGCCAGGGGGTCCAGGCGCTGATGCGCGGCGGACTCTTCGGGCGAGGGCTGGGCAACGGCCTGGCCCAACAGACCGGGTACCTGCCCCTGAGCTGGAGCGACAATATCTTTGGCGTGATCGGCGAAGAGCTCGGGCTGCTGGGCACCCTGTTCGTGCTCCTGCTTTTTTTGTTGCTGGCTTACCGTGGGCTGCGGATAGCGCTGCGCGCCCCAGACAATTTTGGCATGCTGCTGGCAACCGGGATCACGGCCAGCTTGCTCCTGCAGGCACTGCTGAACATGGCCGTGATCGTGGCGGTTTCCCCCCCGACCGGCATGACGCTGCCCTTTGTGAGCTATGGAGGCAGTTCCTTGGTGGCGTCGTTGGTCGGAATCGGAATTCTGCTCAACATCAGCCGGTTCGGTGTCTACCGCACTTTGCAGACAGGACAGCAGACAGGACAGCAGACAGGGAGAAGGGCAGATGAACGTGATGATCTCGGGCGGAGGGACCGGCGGCCACGTCTATCCGGCACTGGCCGTCGTCAGACAGCTCACAGCTTCCGGTCCGTCACCGAACGCTTCCCCTGGGACACCGCCAAACACGAACAGCGCAGGCGTGCAGCCGGCAAATCGGCGCAGGAGCAAGAGTGACAGCAGAGCCGCCAGGCCGGCAGAACCGGTCCGGCTGCTCTGGATAGGGAGCCATGCTGGGATGGAAAAGGCACTGGTCGAACGGGCAGGCATCCCCTTTGCAGGGGTCAACACCGGGCAGCTGCGGGGTGGCAACCCGCTGAAGCTGCTGCGCAATCTGGGGCGGCTGCTGAGCGGGCTCCGCCAAAGTCTGGCGTGGGTCGATCGCTTTCAGCCAGATGTCTGTTTTGTCACAGGGGGCTATGTCTGCGGGCCTGTGACCCTCGCCTGCTGGCTGCGACGCAGACCGATCTTGATCTATCTGCCGGACATGACGCCAGGCTATGCGATCCGCCTGCTCAGCAACCTCGCGACGCGTGTGGCGATCAGCTACCCTGAGGTAGCCCGCTGGTTCGGCGGCGAAGCGCCCGCCGGCAAAGCCGTCGTGACCGGCTACCCGGTGCGCCAGGAAGTGGTGGCGGCCGCACAGGATCGAGGGGAGGCTCGCCGCCGGCTGGCTGCTGCGCTCGATACAACCTTTGCTGAACCAGATGGCAGCACGCTGCCGCTGCTGCTGGTGTGGGGAGGGTCGAGCGGAGCCAGGGCAATCAACCAGGCAACCTGGGCTGTCTTGCCCGATCTGCTGCCGCTGACCCAGGTGGTGCATGTCGTCGGCGAGCGAGACTGGGGGCTGTACGAAGGCTGGGCCGCCGAGCAGCCGCTCCCAGCGACCTTGCGGCAACGCTACCACCCGGTCGCCTACCTGCACGAGGAGATGGCCCTGGCCCTGGCCGCTGCCAACCTCACCGTCGCCCGGGCAGGTGCCAGCATTCTGGGAGAATTCCCCGTGGCCGGCGTGCCGGCGATCCTGGCGCCGCTGCACAGCGTCAACCAGCTGGACAACGCCTTGGCATTGGTGCGCCGTGGCGGGGCGATCATTGTAGAGGACGACCAGCTGCTGCAGCAGCTGGCACCCACGGTGGCGGGCCTGCTGGCCAACCCGGCCCGTCTGCATGCCATGGAAGACGCGCTGCGAACGATGGCAGCGCCAGACGCTGCTCGCCAGATCGCCGCAGAGCTGGCAGAGCTGGCCCGCAAAGCTGTGCGAGGCACCAAAAATGACTTTTGAACTGCAGGGCATCCTGGCCTTCTTCCTCTATTTGATGTTTTTTGGCTGGATCGGCTGGCGGCGCGGGGAGGTCTCCGAGCTGATCCTTCTGGTGATGGTGTTGGGCGGCTGGCTGCTGCTGCAAGAGGCAGGTTCGGTGTTTGTAACGCTGACCAATTTTGTCGGCAAGTTTTTTGTCCTCATCCAGTCGGGCAGGCTGACGGGCGACGCTGCCGACGTGCTTTCCGCAGTCTCAGCAGCCCCCAACCTGATCACAAGCGCCAACCGAGAGGCGTTTCTCTTTCTGGTCTGGTGCGTGGTCGTGGCCCTCACCTTCGTCGTGACCAGCGACCCCAATCTGATGAGACTCGGCAAAAATCGGTGGCTGGGGCTGCTGCTCGGGCTCTTGAATGGAATCGTCTTTGCGGCCCTGCTGCTGCCGCTGCTGAGCGGCCTGCTGCCAGACGCTGCCCGGTGGGAGAGCAGCGAAGGGGCCCTGGCCGGGCTGACCACCCTGCTCGACCGCATGCTCGACCTGCTGTGGGAAGGGCTGCTGGCGCTGCGCGATTGGCTAGGCATGCTGCCCACAACAGGCTGGCTGGTGCTCGTGACACTGCTGCTCATTTTGATTGCCTGGCCGATGCGGGGAAGCGCAGCGAGGAAGAAATAACACAATGGGGCCGATCGAGATCTTTTTCTTGACCGTGGTGCTGATCTTTGGGGTGATCGGGCTGGTGCGCGGGTCCGCGCGCGAGCTGGGCAACAGCATCATTTTGATGTTTGTGGTGACGATTCTGGGGCTGGCCGGCGAGCTGGGCTGGCTGGATCGCCTGGTGACACGGCTGGAAATTTTTGGCACCACCGAACAACAGGTGAGGGGTGCCTCCTTCGTGTTGATCAGCACCCTCTTTCTTCTGATCGTTCTGGCCAGCTACCAGGGGCGCACCTTTGATTTTAGCAGCAGGCCGGCCACCGGTCTGTGGGCGACGCTCTCCGGGCTTTTGGCCGGGCTGCTCAACGGCTACCTCTGCGCCGGCACAGTCTGGCACTACGCCGACGTATACGCGTACCCGTTCAACGCGCTCTCTGGCCCGTTGACAGCGACCGGGCAGCGGCTGTTGGAACTGCTCCCCCAGGCAATTTTCCCAACCCCCATGCTGTGGGCGGTGCCCGCCACAGCGTTGCTGCTGGTGCGGATCCTCAAGTGAGAGAAGAAAAATGAGTGAGAGTGCCGCCTGCTGGCAAACACGAATTGCAAAGCAAGACCCCTCGCTGCGCCTGCACCTGATCGGGGTAGGCGGAGCCGGGCTGAGCGCCATCGCGCGTGTCTTGTGCGAACTGGGGATGCAGGTCAGCGGCAGCGACCGCCAGCCCAGCGCGGCCACCGAACAGCTGGCCCGCCAGGGTGTGCAGATCTCGATCGGCCAACGTGCCGAGACACTGACGGCGCTCGCCCCCGATCAGCGCCCTGACCTCGTCCTGATCAGCAGCGCCGTCGACGCTGCCAACCCGGAACGTCGTGCCGCCGAAACACTGGGGCTGCCGGTCGTCAAACGTGACCAGCTGCTGCCCGCTCTGCTGGCAGAGCGGCGGCTGATCGCAGTGGCGGGCACCCACGGCAAAACAACGACCACTGCCATGATCGTGCAGATCCTGCGCAGCAACGGGATCGAATGCGGCTATATCGTCGGCGCAGAGGTGCCCGGCTACAGCAATGGGGCGGC
>JAPLGY010000180.1 GCA_026389955.1 Caldilinea sp.
CAGTAGGCTGGCCCGTCGACCAACAGACGGGCCAGGGCTGGCTGGCCGAGAAATCCGGGGGTAAAGGGCACGCCAGCCAGCGTGAGGGCTCCTACGCTGATCGGCAGCTGCCAGCCCCAGGCCCGCCAGACCTGGTCGCCGACCAGCCAGAGCGCACCGCCCAGTGCAAAGGCAGTCAACGGCCACAACAGCGCTGCCGGTCCGGGCACTTCGCCCAACAACCCTGCCAAGGTTGCGGTGCCGGCGGCGGTGATCAACACAAACGCAATATAGTGTACATGGTCCTGGGCGGTAAACGCCGCCAGTGCGCTCAGCAAGAGTGCAGCTGCGAGCAGCGACAGCCACCAGGGCGACAGCAGCAGATAGGCGCCGCCTATCTGCAAGATATGTCCAAGCAGCCAGAGCCCCCCCAGAACAGGGACCAGATGGTCGAGCAACCGTTCTGAGAGGTTCAGGCGGGTCGTGGCGCGTGGCAGCAGCCAGAGGTGGAAGGGGTAGATGCCGGCACGGATCGTGGCAGCGACCAGCAACAGGAGCAGGGTTTCGACCGGAACCACGGTGCCGCTGGCCAGTTTTTGGGCCAGCCCGGTCGGTCCGGCGGGCAGCACGGCGACAAAGAGCAAAAGCGCGCCGATCAGGCTGAGGATCTGCGTCTCGCTGGAGCGGGCCCGGTCGGAGAGCGCAGCGCTGCCGAAGGGTTCGGCGGACATTCGCAGGAGGACGGTGATGTCAAGCAAGACCCAAGTCAGCAACACGGTGAGCAGATTGCCGCTTTGCACAAACAGCAGGCTGGCGGCGAGGATGGCCAGATCGGTGGCCAGCACATTGTGCAGGCGGGGAAGCGGTTTGTGGTCTAGGCCGTGGGTACGGTTGAGCAGGATGCCCAGCCCACCGATCAGGAGAATCAGCGCGCCCAGATAGTAGTTCCAGCTGTCGGCGATCCAGTACAGGTTGGTGGCACTTTGCAGCAGTGGCTGCCAGGGACGGCTCCAGGTTGGGATCAGTGCCACAAACTGCAGAAGAAGATGCTGCAAGGCAGCCAGGCCGAGAAACGAGATTGCCAGCCAGGTGAGCCAGCGTGGCCGGTTCAGCCAGCGGCCAATCCCCAGTTCGAGTGCTGCGCCGACCAACAGAAGCAGCGGTGCGCCGAGCGGCGAAACAAGCAGCGGGAATAGCATAGAAAAATATCATAGCACAGCCTGTACCGGCGGAAAAACCAGCCTTTCGAGCGGCGCGCGATCGGGAAGGGGGGCGCCATTCGAAAAAACAGGGGGGCTGTGGTAGAATGAGAGGCTATGAGCGAACACAAAACTTGGTTGGACCATTTGGCGAATCGTTTTTATGCTATCCCGACGGTTGCACAGCTTTGGGCTCGCCGTGTTGCCCGGAGCAGTGTCCAAGAGGGGCAAGGAGAGGCAGCGATCCCGTTTGTGCGGCTGCGTGGCCCGTTGAACCGTGCGCGTGGGGCCTTGATCACGACGGGTGGTGTCCACCTGCGCACACAGCAGCCGTTTGACATGGTCTCTGCCGACGGAGACCCGACCTATCGTGAAATTCCGGCCGACAGTCTGGCGGAGCAGCTCACGATCACACACAAATACTACGACCATCGCGATGCAGATGCCGACCTCAACGTGATCTTTCCGCTGGCCCATCTGCGCAGCCTGGTCGAACAGGGTGTGGTCGGTGCGTTGGCACCCCGCCATTTTGGGTTCATGGGGCATGTCGACGGGGAGCAGGTGGCGACGCTGGCCGGGCAGACGGCTCGGGAGGTTGCTGCCAAACTGCGCCAGGATGGGGTCGATTTTGTCTTGTTGACCCCTGCTTGAGGGCTCTGCAATCGGTCCGTCGGACTGATCGCACGTGCCATTGAACGGGCTGGCATCCCGACGGTCTGTGTCTCGATTACACGGGATCTGACCGAGGCGGTCGGAGTGCCGCGCGCGGTCTTTGTCAAATGGCCGCTTGGGCATCCGCTGGGCGAGGCACAGGCGCCGTTGCAGCAGCGGACCGTGATTTTCCGTGCGCTGCGGCTGTTGGTGCAGGCGGAAGAGGCGGGGATCATCGAAGATTTGGGGTATCGCTGGCGACGAGAGGTCTACAGCGAGCCAGAGTGGTCGTTGTTGAACAGGGAATGAAGAACATGGAGCGACGCCAACGCCGTCCAGCGGAGCCCAAAGCGCAGCTGCGCTGGGAAGGTGCGATCTTTGCGTTTGCCAGCAACATGATGCTGGTGACTGCGTTGACCGGTTTGGTGCAGAGCCAACGTCTCCCGATCGAATATGAGGTGTTGGCCACCTTGTTTGGCCCGTTGCTGGCCGGTGTTTTGACGGCGTTGTATGTGCGGCAGCGGGGGGGCATGCACGCGTTTTTGGGGGGACTGTTGAGTCTGCTGCCTCTGACCTTTTTTATCTTTCAGGGCAGCTGGCAGCCGGCCCTGTATGCGGGCTCCTTTTGCACCATCGGCGGGGCGTTGGCCGAACTGTGGCAGCGGCGTTCGGGAAAACGACGAGGACGTTGAAGCGATGCACAACGGGGGGTGGTGGCATTTTGTAGCGTTTGACGAGTCGAAACAGAGCCGTCCGGTGGTGGACCGTGCGCTGGTGCGGCGAGTGTTTGCCTATGCCCGGCCGTATCTGAGGCCGATTTTGGGGGTGCTGGCTGCGATCACATTTTCTTCGCTGCTGGGGCTGCTCCCTCCGCTGATCTATCGTGAGCTGATCGACCGGGTGCTGCCTGGCCGTGACCTGCCTTTGCTCAACTGGATGGCTGTCGGGCTTTTTGTGGTGCCGCTCCTCTCGGGGCTGCTGAGTGTGGTGCAGAGACGTGCCAGCGCTCGGGCAGGGGAGGGAATCATCTACGATTTGCGCAACCAGATGTTTGACCATCTCGGGCGGATGTCGCTGCGTTTTTTCACCCATACCAAGTCGGGGGAGATCGTTTCACGTTTCAACAACGATGTCGTCGGTGCCCAGAATGCGATCACCGGCACGTTGCCTGAGATTCTCACCAATGTGGTGACGTTGCTTTCGACGCTGGCGATCATGGTGGCGATCGAGTGGCGTCTGGTTCTGCTTTCGATCGCCGTGTTGCCGCTTTTTCTGCTGCCAGCTCGCCGTGTGGGGCTGACCTTGCGCAAGATTCGGCGCCAGGCGCTCGACTACAACGCTGAGATGAGCAACCAGATCGCGGAGGCGTTGACGGTGAGCGGGGCGCTGCTGATGAAAATTTTCAACCGAGCCGCCGACGAGGGGCGGCGTTTTCATCGGGTGAGCGGCCAGGTGCGTGACATCGGCGTGGAGCGGGCCCAGGTCTCCCAGCTTTTTTTCATGAGCCTGGGGTTGGTCGGCGCGATCGGCAGTGCGTTCGTCTATTGGGCAGGTGGGTGGATGGTGTTCGACGGTGCGCTGACGGCGGGCACGATCGTTGCGTTTACAGCGTATCTGCCTCGGTTGTACGGGCCGATCTCTGCGCTGGCCAATGTGCAGGTAGAGTTTGTGACGGCACTGGTCAGTTTTGAGCGTGTCTTCGAGTATCTGGACATGCCGGTGGAAATCCAGGAGAGGCCGAACGCGGTCGCTTTGGAGCAGGCGGTGGGGCGGATCGCCTTCGAGGATGTCTGGTTTTCCTATCTGCAAGAAGAGGGGGGGAGTGCGGCGGCAGCCCCTGGGCCGTCAGCGGGCGACTTCCATCCGGCCTTGCAGCGGGTTTCTTTTGTGGTCGAGCCGGGCACGTTGACCGCCCTGGTCGGGCCCAGCGGCGCCGGCAAGACGACGATCACCTATCTGCTGCCCCGGCTGTACGACCCGACTCGTGGGCGGATCACGCTGGATGGGTACGACCTGCGCGACCTGCAGCTGGACTCGCTGGTCCGGCAGTTTGGGGTGGTCAGCCAGGAGAGCTACCTGTTCCATGCCTCGATTCGGGACAACCTCTGCTATGCCAAGGCAGATGCGACCCAGGCCGAACTGGAAGCGGCCTGCCGCGCCGCCTACATCCATGAGATGGTGGCTGGCCTGCCCGACGGCTACGATACCGTAGTCGGCGAGCGCGGCTACCGGCTGAGCGGCGGTGAGAAACAACGGCTTGCGATTGCCCGGGTGATCCTCAAAAACCCACGGATCCTGGTGTTGGACGAAGCGACCTCGCATCTCGATTCGCAGAGCGAAGCTTGGATCCAGGCCGCCTTGGAGCCGCTGCTGGTCGGGCGCACGAGTGTGGTGATTGCCCACCGGCTTTCCACCATTCTGGCAGCCGACAACATCTTGGTGCTGGAACGCGGGCAGGTTGTCGAGCAGGGCACCCACCACGACCTGCTGGCGCGCGGCGGGCTGTACGCAACCTTGTACGAGACACAGTTCCGCGCACGGCAGGAACCGTCCAGCGTCGGGTCCTGACCTACACACGGCCAGCAGATCGTCGGCGGTGAATCTTTCTCTCCCCTTTTTGACGGAAGTGTTCCCTCATTGGGGACGGACGGAGAAGCTGTCCTGTTCGATGGGTCCGCCCTGGATGTGCCACTGGGTGATGCCGCCGGTCAAATTGGAGGCGGCGAAACCTTGCTCGCGCAGAAAATAGGTGACGCCGAACGAGCGGCTGCCGTGTGCGCAGAAGACGACGACCGGCCGGGACCGGTTCAACTCGTCCAAGCGGTCGGGCACGCTGTTCATTGGGATGTGCAGGGCACCGGGAATGCGGACCTGCCGCCATTCGTAAAGTTCGCGCACGTCGAGCAACTGGGGCGGGTTGGGGGCTGCGAGGGCTGCCCGGAGCGCAGGAATGGTCAACTCTGGAAGTGTGATTTCGTCGGCTTCTGGTTCAGGGACCAGCGGTGCGATGGGCCGCGCCGGCGGTGTGGGCTTGGCAAACCATGTTTTGATTGTCTTCAGCAGCTGCATAGGGCTTTTTCCTTTTCTTTGAACAGATTCATGCTCCCTTTATAACAGAATCGGGGGCTGAACACGGTAAAAAAGTTCTCTAAAATCAGAGGCTGTTTGAAAATTGCGCCCCTCCCACTGGCCACCGACCACTGGCCACCGACCACTGGCCACCTCAGAGATCGATCCTTGCAACGGATGTTCCTGCATGCAGTGTCTTGGGGAAGGTCGTGCTACAATGAAATAGCTGTCGTGGCAGCAGCCAGAACCAACACACAAGCAAAGGCAGGAGAAACCATGCAATACGGTCAGATTCCAGGCGTCACCAAACCGGTTGCTCGCCTGATCCAAGGGACTGTCATGATCGGCACTGACAAACTGGAAGCCAGTTTTGCTTTGCTCGACGAGATTCTGGCGTTGGGGGGCAATACCTTTGACGCCGCTCACATCTATGGGAACGGGGATGTCGAGCGTGCCTTTGGGCGCTGGGTAGCAGCGCGCGGGGTGCGTGAGCAGGTCGTGATTGTGACCAAAGGGGCACACCACAGCCAGGACCGCCAGCGGGTCACCCCGTACGACATCACAGCGGATTTGCAGGACTCGTTGGCCCGCCTGCGCACGGACTACATCGATCTTTACCTGCTCCATCGCGACGACCCCAGTGTGCCGGTCGGGCCGATCGTTGAAGTGCTCAACGAACACCGGGCTGCTGGCCGGATCCACGCTTTTGGCGGCTCGAACTGGAGTGCCCAGCGTGTGGCAGAGGCCAATGCCTATGCTGCGGCGCACGGACTGACCCCTTTTGCGGTCTCCAGCCCGCATTTCAGCCTGGCGATCCAGGTGAAGGAGCCGTGGGCCAACTGTGTCAGTTTGACCGGCGATGCCGGCGCTGCGGCGCGGGCCTATTACACCGAACAGCAGATCCCCCTGTTGGTCTGGTCGAGTCTGGCGGGCGGCTTCTTCAGTGGACGTTTTCAGCCGGAGAATCTGGAGAGCTTTACAGCCTATCTGGACCAACTCTGTGTGCAGAGCTACTGCTATCCACAGAATTTTGCCCGGTTGGAACGAACCCGGCAGCTGGCTGCACAGCGCGGGGCCTCACTGGCCCAGATTGCGATGGCCTATGTGTTGGCGCAGCCTTTTGTGGTTTTTCCGTTGGTGGGCTGTGCCAGCGGTGCCGAGTATGCAGCCAACGCAGCCGCCTTTGACCTTGTTTTGACCCCGGAAGAGGTGACCTGGCTGGAGCAGGGCGATTCGCCGACGGTGACAAGAGACGGTGACGAGAGACAGTGACGAGAGACGGTGACGAGAGACGGTGTGGGCCGGGTGCTCTGCGCGTCCGGCCTGCAGGAGGGGGGGCTTTCTGCCAAGGTGAGCGTCGGTATGTCTGCTGACCTGTGCCGCAGCTGTGCGACTGTTCTGATCGTCTGTTTCGTGGGTGTAGTTTGGCCGCCTGCCAGTGCAGGCGGTTTTTTTGGCCTGTGGTGCTGGCAGGTCTTTGGGGAGGAGAATGATGGTCGATCCAGTTGAATTCAACCGAGCCATCGAACGGCTCACGGGCTATCTTGAAAGCGGCGATCTGGATGGAGCTGCCGGCTATCTGCGGCAGCTCCATCCGGCTGACCGGGCCGAGCTGTTTGCGGAGCTGAAGTCAGCTGATCAGGCTGCGATGGTCGAACGGCTGGCGACTTCCGAACTGGCGGAGGTATTTGAGCAGCTGGACGAAGAGGACATGGCGGGTGTTGCCCAGCATCTGGACTTGGAAACACTGGCTGATGTGCTGGACGAGATGGAGCCGGACATGGCTGCCGACTTGCTGGGGGAACTGGAGCCGCAGCAGGCTGCCGAGGTGCTCGAGCAGATGGAGGAGCCGGCCGATGTCGCTGCGCTGATGACGCACGAGCCCGACACCGCCGGCGGGATCATGACGTCAGCGCCCCCTTCGCTGCGCCGCTTTTGGACGGTGACAGAGTCTTTGCAGTTTCTCAAAACCCACTACGCCGAGGAAGAAGATTTTTACACCCTCTATGTGTTGGACCGCTACGCCCGTCTGATTGGGGTTGTGGGGTTGAAGGCCTTGATCCTGGCCGAACCTGCGCAGACGATCGAAGAGATCATGGACCGCCAGGTCATTTCGGTGCAGGCCAGCGCCGACCAGGAGGAAGTGGCGCAGCTTTTGCAGCGGTACGACCTGGTTGCGCTGCCTGTGGTCGACAGCGAAGCACGTCTGGTTGGGATTGTCACCATCGACGACATTGTGGATGTCATCCAGGAGGAGGCGACCGAGGACATCTACCGGCTGGCGCAGATGAGCTCGGACTCTGAGATCTACCATCCGATTCCGCAGTCGGTGCGCAACCGGCTGCCGTGGCTTTTGGTCAACATGGCAACCGCTTTTCTGGCGGCCAGCATTGTTTCGCTCTTTGAAAGTACGATTGCCCAGGCGGCAATGTTGGCCGCCTTCATGCCGATCGTCGCAGGACAAGGGGGAAATGCAGGGACGCAGACGATGACGATCATCGTGCGTTCGCTGGCGCTCAAAGAGATCGAGCCGAGAGACACCCTGTGGGCGCTCTGGCATGAAGGGCGTGTCGGGGTCATCAACGGGCTGGCTGTCGGTGTCTGCGTGGCCCTGATCTCCGGGCTGTGGCAGGGGAACCCCTATCTGGGGCTGGTGATTGGGCTGGCGATGGTGGGCAATCTGGTGGTGGCGGCGCTGGCCGGGGTGCTGGTCCCGATGGTGCTCAAGATGCTGCGCGTGGACCCGGCGTTGGCGTCCAGTGTCTTTGTGACCACCTTCACCGACATCGGCGGTTTTCTGCTCTTTCTGGGGCTGGCGACCTATTTTCTGCGGTACCTGTCGTAACAGAGCCCAGGCTGGGGGAATCTCGCCCCCCGAACTTGTCGAGATCGCCGGACTGAAGAGCAATGCAGCGTCCGCCCCCCCCTTGTTTGTCAGCGCGTCAGCACTTTGAAGGCAAGCTGCCGCCCCATGCCTTGGCCGAAGACCAGCGCAAACCAGAGGCTGGCGACCGTGTCTACCAGCCCGACCTGGCTCAGGTCGCCCAGCCGCATTGGCCGCAGCCCTACGTCGCGGATCAGCCCTTCCACCGCAGCCTGTCCGGCGCCGGCCGGGCCGCAGTAGAACAGATCGGCCGGCACGCCGTCGAACTGTGGGTTCTCAAAATTTTCCCAGCCCAGGCTGTTGAAGGCGCGATAGACCTCTGCCTGCGGCGCGTGGGCTGCAAAGGCTGCTGTGCTGTTCATGGGGCCGCCACCCATGCGGTTTGCCGCATCCATCACAATCTTGCCCGCCAGCGCCGGGCCCTGTGCACGGATCGTCTCCTCCATTGCGTTGCCGGGAATGGCAAAAAGGATGACCTCGCCAAAGGCGATGGCTTCTTCCACCGTTCCGACGGTTGCGCCCAGCTCCTGTGCCATGGTTTGGACTGCGGCGTTGTCCACAGCGCGAACACCGAACCGCACGGTGTGGCCTGCCTGTGTCCACTTCCTGCCCAAGGTTCCCCCGATGACTTTGGCCCCCAAGACGCCAATCTTCATGATTTTTTGTTTCCTTTCTGCGAAAAATGTACATCAACGGAATGCCGATGAAGGATCCATTAAGTTTACTATACTGAATGGTATTTATTTGTTCTGTAACATATTTTTCATTCTGTGCGGCCGTGTTGTGGTAGGTTTTCTGACAGAGAGGGGGCTTGTCGGACTTTGGGAGGGCAGCTACAATACTTTTGGAGAACGGTGCAAGAAGAGACGGCAGGCCTGCCGCAGAGAAGCGATGAATCCAGTAGAGCCAGAGAGATCGAACGTTGTGAGTCGTGCCCCGGGTCGGCCGCGCGAACCGGAGACCGATCAGCACATTCTCGATGCTGCCTTTCGGCTGATGGCACAGCACGGCTACGTGCGCATGTCGATGGACGCGGTTGCGGCTGAAGCGGGTGTCACCAAGCCGACGATCTACCGGCGCTGGCCGAGCAAGATCGAGTTGGCAATGGCGGCGCTGAGCGCCTCCTGCGATGCGAGCCGGCCACCTGTGACCGGGGATACACGGTCTGACTTGATTGCCGAAATGGAGCATTTCCGGCGTGCGATTTCACGGCCTTACGGCATGTCATTGTATGGGACGGCGCTGGCCGAGGAGCACGAGACGCCTGAACTGCTGGTCGCCTTTCGTGAATACCTGGTTGTTCCGCGGCGCCGTGCGCTTCGCACCCTCCTGGACGCCGCGCAGGCGCGCGGCGAGCTGCGGCCCGGCGTTGACGTTGCCCTCGTGGTCAATCTGCTGATCGGTGCATTCTACGCGCAGTATGTGGCAGGCGATTCCTTGGCCGACGATTGGAGCGAAAAGCTTGTGGACACGCTGTGGGAGGGAGCGGCGTCTACGCGCTGACGTAGCCTTCTCAACAATCTCCTCCGCATCTGGCGATGCTCGCCGGTGATGGGGTTCACCGGCGGCTGCTCTGTTCGATTTCAGCGGCCAATCAAGGGCAGGAAGAGTGCGTTGTCCAGGATGGGCTCTTCCTGAAGAGGAAGCGCTGTGGGAATACGCTGGCTGAAGAATGTACATGTGACTGTCTGCCCGGATTGCACGGTGACGCTGTCTGGGGTATCGCCGTTGTCACAGCTTGCTGGCGATTCTTGCCAGCCGGGAGCGGCCACTTCTGTGATGGTGTACTTACCTGGTGGTAGCCCGCTGAAATTTTGTGTGGCAGTCCCCCCTGCGGTCATCAACGTGAAATCGCCCAGCTGTGCACTCTGATAGCTGAAAACACCCTCTCCTCCCACTGTAACTTTGCGTACGATCAGGGTGCCCGGCGTTGAACTGTTTGAGAAGGCGCAGATCACTTCTGTCCCTGCTTCCAGCCGGAGCGCGCCGGGTGTGCTGCCGTTGTTGCAGGTTGCATCGATGAGGCTCCAGCCTGCTGTTGTGTTTTCCTGGATTGAATAATTGCCTGGCAGCAGGCCATCGAACTGCTGCTGGGCCAGGCCAGCCACTGTGGTCAGGCTGAATTCACCCAAAGTACCTTGGAAGGTAAACGTTCCATCCCCGTCCAGCGTGTGTTTGACGACTGTCAACCGGCTCAGTTGGGTGTTGGTGAATGTACAGGTCACTGTTTCATCTGCTGCGAGGTCGATGTGGGCAGGAGTGCTGCCGTCCGAACAGACAGCCCCGGTCAAATTCCACCCTGGGCTGACGACTTCCGCAACCCCATAGACCCCTGGCTGCAGTCCGCTGAAGTGGAGGGCTGTCACACCGCTGCGTGTTGTCAGGCTGAACGCGCTGGAGGGCAGCGTCTGGCTGGTAAACGCAAAGACTGTCGAGAGTCGTCAGGGTGAAGTTGCCCAATGTCTGACTGCGGAAGGGGAAGGTTCCATCGCCTCCTACCGTCAGGTTGAGGATCACGAGGGTGTCTAGCTTCAGGTTGTGAAAGGTACAGGTCACTGCCTCCCCTGGGTCTACTGCGATGTGGGTCGGGTCGCTGCCATCCGAACAGGTTACGGCGCCCTGCTGCCAGCCGGGTGGCACGTTTTCGCTGACGGCATAGAGGCCAGGGGGCAGGGCGTCAAAGCGCTGCTGTGCAGTGCCGGAGGTTGTGCTCAGCACAAACCCGCCCAACAGCTGGCTGGTAAAGGCAAAGAGATCATCTCCGCCTGTCGTCTGTTTGACCACCGTCAGGCTGCCCCGTTGGGTGACTAGCAACGTACAGGTGACGTTTTCTCCGGGGGCCAGCTCAATATTGGCCAGGCTGCTGCCGTCCGAGCAGCCTGTGCTGGTCAGATCCCAGCCTGCGGGCACCGCAGCGGCGACTGTGTAGATCCCTGCGGCCAAGCTGTCAAAACGCTGTTGTCCCAATCCCCCGAATGTCGTCAGGTTGAAAGTGCCCAGGCTGCCGCTGAAGGCAAAGGTTCCGTCTCCGCCGTCGGTCTGTTGTACCAGGGTAATGCTGCTCAGTCTGGTGTTTGTCAACGTGCAGCGGAGGGTCAGCCCGGGTGTCATGTCGATGGCGGTGGGGAGAGCGCCGTTGTCACAGCTCGCGCCGCTCAAAACCCATCCGTCGGGGACGGTTTCATGCACACTGTAGGTGCCTGCAGAGAGCCCATCGAAATTTTGGCTGGCGCTTCCGTGGGTTGTTGTCAAGACAAAAGTGCCCAGCTGTGGGCTGGTAAACGAAAAGGCTCCATCTCCACCGACACTCTGTTTTTCGACAATCAGGGTGTCCATTTTGGCATTGCCAAAGAGGCAGACGACGGTTTCTCCCGGATCGACGCGGAGGGCGCTGGCGGGATCTCCGTTGCTGCATACCGGGTCAGGGGTGGCCAGTGTCCAGCCTGATGTCAGCGTTTGGGCAAGGTCATAGGTGCCCGGTGTCAGGCCGGTAAAGGTGCGTTGTGCGGTGCCCTGGGTGGTGGTCAGCACGAAACTGCCCGGGCTGCTGCCGTCCGAACAGTGTGTGCCAGCCAGCTGCCAGCCAGCGGGCACTGTTTCAGCGAGGTCGTAGGTACCCGGGATCAAGCCGGCAAAGGTGCGCTGCGCGTTGCCCCCTGCTGTCGACAGGTCAAAATTGCCCAGTCCCTGACTCACCCATGAGAAGGTGGCATCTCCTCCCTCTGTCTGTTTGATCACGGTCAGGGTGCCCAGTTTTGCATTGACAAAGGTGCAGGTCACCTGTTCGCCTGGTTCGATCGACACGCTGGCTGGGTTGCTGCCGTCGCTGCAGCTGGCGCTGGCCAGTGTCCAGCCTGCTGGAGGGGATTCACTCAGGGCATAGGTGCCAGAAGGCAGGTAGGGGAAGTTGTGCTGGGCCACTCCGCCCACCGTTTTGAGGACAAAATTGCCCAGCGTCTGGCTGGCAAAGGGGAAGATACCGTCGCCCCCTTGTGTCTGCTTGACTACGGTCAGGCGGCCTTGTTTGCTGTTGGCAAAGGTACAGGTGACGGTTTCCCCGGCGTCCAGAACGATATTGGCCGGGTCGCTGCCATCGGAACAAGCAGCGCCTGCCGAGCTCCATCCCAGAGGGTTTATTTTAGCGATGCTGTACGTTCCTGGTCGGATGGTGGCAAAGGTACGTTGTGCGTTGCCGCCGGCAGTTGCCAGACTGAACGCCCCGAGTTGGGGGCTGGTCACAGTGAAGACCCCATCCCCGCCCTGGGTTTGTTGGGCGATGACCAGTGTGCTGCGCTGAACGTTGGTGAAGGTGCAGACGACAGTTTCGCCTGGGTCCAGATTCACGCTGGTTGGGTCGCTGCCATCGGAGCAGCTTGCGTTGGCCAGGTCCCAGCCTGGGGGCACCTTTTCGGTCAGATCATAGCCGCCGGGGGGGAGGTCAGGGAAGTGTTGAGTGGCTGTCCCATTGACGGTTGTCAGGCTGAACGCTCCCAGCTGAAGGCTGCCAAATGTGAAAAGTCCATCCCCGCCTACGGTCTGTTTGACCACGGTCAGGCTGCTGCGTTGGAAGTTGACAAACGCGCAGCGGACCTCTTCTCCTGCGCCGAGTGTCACCTGGGTGGGTGCATCTCCGTTGGAGCAGAGTGCAAAGGAAGCACCCCATCCTGGCCGGCTCAGTTCTTGGAGATCATAGGTGCCGGGTGTCAGGTCAGAGAGTGTTGTCGAACCGAGCCCGCCAGTGGTGGTGATGCCGAATGTGGTGGAGGTCGCTGTGCTGCTGACAAAATTGAAGTGTGCGTCCTCTCCGACGACCACTTTGAGCACAGTGAGCGTACTGCGGCGGGTATTTTGGAAGGTACAGGTCACCGTTTTTCCGGGCAGCAGCAAAATACTATCTGGGGAATCGCCGTTGTCGCAGCTTGCGCTGGTCAGGTCCCAGCCTGCGGGAGCGCTCTCCTGAAGGCTGTAGATGGCTGAGGGCAGACCGGTGAAGAGGGTGCGGGTGACGCCGCTGGAGGTCGTCACGCTGAAGGTACCCAGCTGTGGGCTGGCAAATTCGAAGCGGGCATCTCCTCCCAGCGCTTGTGTTTCGACGATGAGGGTATCCTGCTTCAAGTTGGTAAAGGTACAGACGACGGTCTCTCCTGCAGCCAGCAGGATGGAGGCTGGGCTGCTGCCGTCAGAACAGGAGGCGCTTTCCACTGTCCAGCCGGCCAGCGGTTGTTCGTCCAATGCGTAGACGCCTGGCGTCAGATTGGTGAAACTTTGCCGTGCTTCTCCGTTGACAGTGGTCAGGCTGAAGTTGCCGAGCAGCTGGCTGGTAAAGTTGAAGCTTGCATCTCCGCCGACCGAACGTTTGACCACCACAATTGTGTCCAGCTTGGTGTTCAAGAAGGTGCAGGTCACATGTTCGCCCGGGTCTACGACAACAGCGGCTGGGCTGCTGCCGTCAGAACAGGCTGCGCTCTCCTGGCGCCACCCCGACGGTGTGACTTCTGTCAGGTCGTAGGTAGCTGGGATCAGGTTGGCAAAGTGCTGCTGTGCAGTGCCGCCTGCGGTGGACAGGTGGAAGCTGCCCAGTGCCAGGCTGGTGTAGGAGAAGACGCCATCGGCCCCCAGGGTGTTTTTGACAACGGTCAGGCCGCCTCTTTGCGTGTTCTGGAAGGTACAGGTGACATTTTCTCCGGGTGCCAGATCGAGATTGGCTGGGTTGCTGCCGTCAGAACAGCTGGCATTGCTCAGATCCCAGCCGGATGGCACTGTCTCGCTGAGGGTGTAGGTGCCTGCCTGCAAGTTGGCAAAGGTACGTTGGGCGTATCCGCCTGTTGTCTGGAGGCTGAATGTGCCCAGGCTGCCGGCAAAGCTGAAGGTCTCGTCGTGGCCGGCAGCCTGTTTGGCGACGGTGAGGCTGCTGAGGCGGGTATTGGTGAACACGCAGTGCACATGGAGGCCTGGCAGCAGGGTCAGATTGTCGGGAGAGTCGCCATTGGAGCAGGTAGCAGCTGTCTGTGTCCAGCCGGCGGGTATACTCTCGCTGATCGTGTACGTTCCTGGCAGCAAGCCGGCGAAGCTCTGGCTGGCTATTCCCTGGTAGGTGCTGAGCGCGAACCTGCCCAGTTGGGGGCTGCCAAACGCAAAGCTGCCCTCCCCGCCGATCGTCCTTTTTTCGACAACGATCGTGTCTTGCTGGACGTTGAAAAAGGTGCAGACAAGGGTTTCTCCTGGTGTCAGGGCGATCGCGTCGGGGCGGCTCCCGTCGGAGCAGGCTGCATCGACCAGAGTCCAGCCCGCCGGGGTGACGGTCTGGCTGATGGCATAGAGGCCGGACGGGACAGCGACAAAGTAGGTGTACGCTGAGCTGGCCGACGTTGTCAGTTGGAAGGGGCTGTTGGCAGGGAGGGTGCTTGTGTAGCCGAAGGTCGCGTCTCCTCCCAGTGCCACATTGAGGAGGGCAATTGCGTCCAGTCGTTCATTGCGGAACGTGCAGGTCACGTCTTCTCCGGGGGCAACCGCGATCGAGGCAGGGCTGCTGCCGTTCGAACAGGCGACATTGCGGAGCATCCACCCTGCGGGCACGGTCTCTGTGAGGGCATAGGTGCCAGGCAGCAGATTCGCAAAGAATCGCCGGGCCACCCCTTGGGTTGTTGTGAGCACGAAGCGGGGAGGGGTCAGGCTGCTGTCAAAGACAACACTGCCATCGTCTCCGGCTGTCTCTTTGACAACGGTCAGGCTGCCTTGTCGAGTATCGGTAAAAATACAGGTCACATCCACGCCGGGTCCCAGCGTGATCGCAGAGGGCACGTCTCCGTTGTCACAGCGGGCCCCGGTCTGCGTCCAGCCTGCAGAAGGGCTGCGGCCCACAGCATAGCTGCCGGGCAGCAGGGCTGTGAAGGAGCGCTGCGCCAGCCCTGCTGCGGTTGTCAGGGTAAACGACCCTGTTTGCGGGCCGGCAAAGACAAAATCAGCGTTGCCGCCTACAGTTCGTTGGACGACTGTGAGCTGGCTCAGGTGGGTATTGGTGAAGGTGCATGTCACGGTAGAGCCAGCCACGACATTGACCTGGTCGGGGCTGCTGCCGTTGCTGCAGGCGCTGGCGGTCAACACCCAGCCAGCCGGCACACTTTCGGTGATCGCGTAGAGGCCCTGGGCTACGGACGGAAAGCGTCGGCTGGCTTGTCCTGAGCGGGTGGTGAGCCCAAAGGTGCCCAGCCCGCCGCTAAAGGTAAAATTTCCTTCTCCGCCCAGCGTTTTCTTTTCGACCACCACAGTGCCAGGGGGGAGGATAGAAACAGGGTAGTCTTCGACCTCTCCACTGCCGCCAAATCCGGTGACCCCTAGACCGATCTGGCTGGCCAGACGCAGGCGCACGTAGCTCTGGCCGGCCACTGTGCCGGTCAGAGCAGTCCAGGTCAAATCGACCGTCTGTGTCACTGTGCTGGCGGGCACTGCGCTGGAGGTCCCTTCGGTCGGGTCAAACTGGCTGTTTCGATTGGCGTCTATCCATCCGTAGAGTGTGGCAGGCTGGCTGGTGCGGTTGACAACAGCAATTCCGGTCAACGCATAACGGGTTGCGCCCAGGCTGAGGGGTGGCAGGGCGGCCAGGCTGTCTTCGTCGTTGAGGTTGTTTAAATTGTCGCCGTCGGCGTTGGAAGAGGGGAAGCCAGTTCCTTCTGCGTCGATTTGAGCGCCCAGTTGGAGGGTTGCTGCAATCTGGTGGCTGGCCCCGTTGGTGTGGGCTGTGGTGCTGTAAGCGTCAGGGGCATCGCCGTAGTCGCAGGGGAGTGAAAACGAAATGGCATCGATCAGGTTGCCCGAGTCTGCTGCTCCGGTGGACGAGCTGACCGCTTCAAACTCAAATCGGGTAATGGGCTGGCCGGCTGGCACTGCATAGCTGCCGCTGTAGACGACCCATTGGTTGTTGCTGTCGGAGAGAAGCTGCTGCTGTATCGTTGCACCGGGTGCGCCGATTTTGATCTCCATCACGTCGACGCCGCGGAGTCCACGGTGGGCGACTGTCCAGGCGAGGGTGCTGCCCGGCACGGTCAGCACATCTTGGTAGAGGTTGCCGAAGACAAAACCGTTGATCTCGGCAAATTGGTTGCCTTGGTAGGCAGGGATTCCTTGAAACCCGTTTGTCCAGATTTCGACGGCATGGCGCTGATCAAAGTTGGCCCCGGCCGCAGGATTGGTGGGGCGGAAAGACCAGCCTGTCACATCCGCAGCCCGATAGACACCGTATCCGCTGCCGCCATTGAAGGGGGTGGGCGGTGTACTCCCCAGCGTCGGGGATTCAAAGCTGCCGTTGATCAGGCCTGTCGTACAGCTTGCGGGGGCGGGCAGCGCTACCTCGACGCGATAGTCCTCTACCTCGCCGTCGGGTGCTGCGCCGGTGACGGTGTGGGCCACGCCCTGCTGGGTGCTGTAGCGGAAACGCATGTAGGTGGTGCCGTGCGGTGCCGTGCCTGGCATGAAGAAGGAGAGTGTCTGTGCGCCGGAGATGACTGTCCGGTCGTTGAAGAGCTGCTCCCCCGCATCGTTCCAGTTTCCATTCTGGTTGTAGTCGATCCAGCCGTTGAGGAAACCATTGGCAGAAGCTGTGATGACCAGGGTATTGGTGAGACCGGAGAGCACTACAGCTTCGGCGTCGATTCCCAGCGTTGGGTTGAGGGCAACACCGTCTTCGTCGTGCAGATTGGTCAGATTGTCTCCATTGGCCTGAAGCCCTGGCTGGCCATCTGCTTCGCCGTCGATCTGCGCCCCCAGGGAGATGCCGGGTACGATGGTATGGCGTGCGCCGTTGTTTGTTAGCAGGGTAGGATAGGCGTTGGTCAGTGCAGCGTCGATGGATCTCATCTCTTGGGGGGCATCCCCATAGTCTGTGGCCTGCCCATCCGGCTCAGAATTGATTTTAGACCCAAGGTGCAGCTGGTCGTTGAGATTTTGGCGGGCTGTCTGCGCGCCTGTGATGGCGTACGCAGTGTCGCTCTGAGGGGCATCGCCGTAGTTGCAGGCCTGGCCCAGGTTGTCGATGCGGGAGATATCGAGGCCGCTCACTCCTTCGACGGAGATGGCGATCCGTTCCAGGTTGCCCATCACCGCAGCAAACTGCGCGTTTGTCGGGGCTGGGGAGTCCGCCGGTGTGCCAGGGTTTTCGGAGGCTTCAAACCCCGTATGGAATGCGCTGGCCAGCATGGGCACCTTCACGCGGCTCCAGCTGCCGGGGGTGTCTAGCTGGCTGTTAAAATAGAAATAGTATTCTGCTTCATTTTGTCCTTTGACCGAGAGATAGAGGCGGTACTGGCTGTACCCGGTATCGTTGCGATAGTCGAACTGGAGCTGTTGGCCGATCAAAGACGAAAAATTGGGATCCAACAACCCGGGCGTCCAGATCTCCTGCCAGGCCCCATCCAGATTATCGACGCGCAAATGGCCGAGGGGGTTGCCGCCGGTCGCTTCCCACTGAAAAGAGTGCCCGTTGGCAAGGTGGGGGGCTTTGAAAGGGCCGCTGGAGACTGCACGATTGTCGCCGGTCGACGCCGTGCGAAACCCCGCTGCATCCGTGTCAAAGGTCAGGGCGCCACATCCGACCAGTGCATCCTGGATCGGGTCGCTGGCTGTGCCCCGATCGATCAGGGTTTCTGCTGTGGGTCCATCCGCGGCCAAGGCTGTGGAGGAAGCTCTGTCCGTCTCGGCAAGCCACAGGAACCCTGCAAAAACGAATGCCAGCCAGATTGTGGACTGGGCCAAAG
>JAPLGY010000473.1 GCA_026389955.1 Caldilinea sp.
TCTGGCTGCCGTTCACCTCGACCCGGTTGAGGCTGGCAAGCTCCGGGCTGCCGAGGGTCGCCTTTTTTGCAGCCAGCCATTCGGCCGCCAGGTATTCGTCTGCCCCCAAGAGGAGGTAAATCATGCCAATTCACTCCGATAAGAAGGCCACAGCAGACCATCCGCCAAAAACAATCCGGTATCCTTCCAGCCGTTCTCTTGGACCTGGCCAAACCTCTCCCCAGGAGACGCTTGTTGCCAGGTTCCTGCTTCACCGACCACAGCCTGAGCGATGTCGCCAGGACGTACAGGCTCGCCACAGGCGTTCATTTCCGTGGAACTCACGGTATGTTTCAGAGGGATGGCGGCGTTCAGATCTCTGTCCATTGTCTGGCCGCACGCCTCACATCGGTCAACGCCCGACGCACGGCTGGCTGGGGCAGATCGGTGAGCAAACTGAAGCTGGCCGGGTCGCTGTACCCAGCCAGCAGGGTCAGGGTCGCATGCTCGATCGCGTGGTGCTGTCGGGTGCGGCGGAGCAGGGCTCGCAGGGATGCAACCATGCTCAACGCGCCATCACCCGGCGGGCGGCCGCTGCCACCTGGTCGGCGGTGATGCCGAACTCGCTGTACAGGCGCTGGTAGGGTGCACTGGCGCCGAAGCGGTCGATCCCGACCACAGCGCTGCGCTGCGGGTCGTTGCCGACCCAGCGCTCCCAACCAAAGGGGCTGGCAGCCTCGACTGCCACCTTGGCGACACCGGCGGGCAGGACAGCGGTCTGGTAGCTCGCCGGTTGGGCCTGAAAAAGCTCCCAGCTGGGCAGGCTGACCACGCGGACACCAGCGCCTTCAGCGGCCAGCTGACGCGCGGCGGTATAGGCAATGTCGAGCTCGCTGCCGGTGCCGATCAGGATCACCTGCAGCCCATTGGGGGCTTGCTCGTAGAAGACATAGCCGCCTTGGAGCAGCCCTTCGGCAGCCCCCAGCGCATTGGCGCTCCGGTCGTAGGTCGGCAGATTCTGGCGGGTCAGCGCCAGGGCGGTCGGCCCGCGGGTGTTGCGCAGGGCCGCACGCCAGGCCTGGCTGGTCTCATTGGCGTCGCCGGGGCGGATGACGGTGAGGTTGGGCATCGCACGCAGGGCGGCCAGCTGTTCGATCGGCTGATGGGTCGGACCATCTTCGCCCAGCCCGATGCTGTCGTGGGTGAAGAGATAGAGGACACGCAGACCGCTCAGGGCAGCCAGACGAATGGCGCCGCGCATGTAGTCGCTGAAGACCAAGAACGTGCCGCCAAACGGGAGCAGACCGCCGTGCAGCGCCATGCCGTTGAGAATACCGCCCATGCCATGTTCGCGCACGCCAAAATGAATGTTGGGGCCGCCGAAATCCCCCGGCTTGAGGAAGGGGGCGCCGTTGATCGTGGTCTTGTTGCTGGCGGCGAGGTCAGCGCTCCCGCCGACCAGATTGGCAAGCACAGAGGCGAGGGCGTTGAGCACCTGACCGCTGCTGTTGCGCGTGGCGTCCCCCTTGGCAGAAGGCGGGAAGAGAGGCAGCGCCTCCTCCCATCCGTCTGGCAGATCGCCGCTCACAAAGCGGTGGAGTTCGGCGGCCAGCTCGGGGTAAGCGGCGGCATAGGCGGCCATCAGCTGGACATGTGCGTCCTCGGCGCGGCTGCCCCGTTCGACAGCTTGCCGGAAAAAGGCGTGGACCTCTTCGGGCACATAAAAACGCGGCTCAAGCGGCCAGCCGAGCCGCGTTTTGGTGGCGGCCAGCTCTTCTTCGCCCAACGCTTCTCCGTGCGCTTTGGAGGTGCCCGCTCGGTTGGGGCTGCCATAGCCGATGACGCTCTTGACGCCGATGAGGCTGGGGCGTGGGTCGTTCTGTGCGGTGCGCACAGCCTCGTAGATGGCTGCGCTGCTGTTGAAGTCCACCCCGCGCTGGACATGCCAGCCATAGCCCTCGAAACGCCTGGCCCAATCCTCGGTGTAAGAGACATCGGTCTTGCCGTCGATGGTCACTGCGTTGTCGTCGTAAAGATAGATAAGTTTGCCCAGACGCAGATGGCCGGCCAGGCTGGCGGCTTCGCTGGCTACCCCTTCCATCAAGTCGCCGTCGGAGACGATCGCATAGGTGTGGTGGTCGATCACCTCGAAGCCGGGGCGGTTGAACCGCTGGGCCAGCCAGCGTTCGGCCAGCGCCATCCCGACACCATTGGAGAAGCCTGCCCCCAGCGGGCCGGTCGTGGTCTCGACACCCGCCGTATGCCCGGCCTCTGGGTGGCCAGGGGTGCGGCTTTGCCACTGCCGGAAACGCTTCAGCTCTTCCAAGGGCAGGTCGTAGCCGGTCAAATGCAACATCGTGTAGAGCAACATCGAACCATGGCCTGCGCTGAGCACAAAACGGTCGCGGTCAAACCACTGCGGATGCGTCGGGTTGTAGCGCATCACGCGCGTCCACAACGTCAACGCCGCCACCGCCATCCCCATCGGCATGCCAGGATGGCCAGAATTGGCTGCCTGAACGCCGTCAGCCGCAAGCATCCGAATCGTATTGGCTGCTTTGGTCTCGAATTCATGTGAGAGTGGTTTCTCAAACAGTGGTATGCTCTGCCCATCCATATCGTTTGCATTCCCTTTCACTGCCAAAATTGTACGCTCTGTCACGCTCTGCTATCCTGAACACCATGTTCAAAGATCGAAGTATACCGCACCCCCCGCTTTTTTCTGAAGATTGGCGTGCCATGCAGTGGCCCATTGCGCGTGGCAGCAGCCTCCCCTGGCTGGCAGCTGCGGCCGGGGTGGGAGGCGCGCTGCTGGCCTATGCCTTCTGGGTGGAACCCCTGGCGATCGAGCTGGAGTGGCTGCAGGTACACCTGCCCCACGCGGCAGGGCGGCTGCCCCAGCCAGGGCTGCGCGTTCTGCACCTGAGCGATTCCCATTTCCAGGGAGGAAAACGCAGCGCACGCGAACAGGCCAAGATCGACCGCATCCGTCGCCTGACCGCCGGCCTGGAGTACGATCTGCTCGTCCATACAGGAGATTTTATCCACTATGACGGCGGGACCGACCACGTGCTGCAGCTGCTGGACGCCGTGCCGCGGCCACGCCTGGGCGCCTATGGCGTGCTCGGCAACCACGACTACACCCACTACGCGATCCAAGAGGCGCTGCCGCGCATGTGGCGCACCTACCAGGCGGCCGAACAGGCGGCCGACCGCCAGCGCACGGCCGTCTCCCGTCTGCTGGCGACGGCCACGCGCTGGCTGCGCTACATCGTCTATGTACGCAACACGCCCCTGGATGGCAGACGGGTCGGCAGCAACGACACCGACCGTTTGGCAACTGCGCTGGAACAGTGGGGGATGACCCTGCTGCACAACCAGACCGCACACCTGACCGACCGCCAGACCGGGTTGGACATCTACCTGGCAGGCGTCGACGATGTGGTCGAAGGGAAGCCCCAGCTTGAAGCGTCGCTGCGGTCAGTGCCTCCTGGGGCGCCAGTACTGCTGTTGAGCCACAACCCAGATCTGGTCGCCAGCCCCCTGCTGTCCCGAGTCAGTTTGATGTTGGCCGGACATACCCACGGCGGCCAGATCCGGCTGCCCCTCTGGGGGCCCGCCCACACCCAGGTCGAACATCTCCAGCGCCATCAGGTATCCGGCTATTTTCGCCAGGGTGAGACACACATCTACATCTCGCGGGGGATCGGAGAAGGCATTCCGCTGCGTTTTCGCGCCAGCCCCCAGATCGCCCTGCTCCAGGTGCACAGCTGAGCGGGGAGCGCCGAGGCTGCGGCAGGCTGAACAGCTGTGGCGTGTCGGCCCAGGCGTTCCACCCCCTGCAGTGCAGCCCTCACTTTGTATCCTGCGGCACCGAAGTCCACTGCCAGCTGTGCCATGATCGTCAAGCATAGGATCTTATAAAATCCGATGGCCGCCGACAAGCAAAACCGATCATACATCAGGGAGGATTTTGAGATGGCTTTTACCTTGCCAGAACTGGGCTATGCCGACAACGCGCTGGAGCCCCATATCGACGAACGCACAATGTCTATCCACCGCACCAAACACCACCAGGCCTATGTCACCAATCTGAACAACGCAGTGACAGGCACAGAATGGGAAGCGATGTCCATCGAGGAGATCTGCCGCAACATCACTGCCGTGCCTGAAAACATCCGCACCGTGGTGCGCAACAACGGCGGTGGCCATGCCAATCACAGCCTCTTCTGGAAGATCATGGGCCCCAACGCAGGCGGGGCTCCGACCGGCGCGCTGGCCGATGCGATCGCTGCCCAATGGGGCAGCTTCGACGAGTTCAAGGCCAAGTTCAAGGCGTTGGGTGTCGGACGCTTTGGCAGCGGCTGGGCCTGGCTGGTGGTCAAGGCAGATGGCAGACTGGATGCCTACAGCCTGCCCAATCAGGACAGCCCCTATATGCAGGGAGACACCCCGATTTTGGGCGTCGACGTCTGGGAACATGCCTACTACCTGAACTTCCAAAACCGCCGCCCCGACTACCTCGATGCATGGTGGAATGTGGTCGACTGGAACGCAGTCGCAAGCAACTACGCGGCTGCCCAGTAAACAGCCCACTTTGGCACCAAGAGCCCGTTGCAGAGCGGGCTCCTGGTGCTCACGCCCCACCCTCTGGCGCTTCCAGCCGGGTCACCCAGACAGACACATCGTAGAAACAGGCGCCAGCCCCCATGTCGGTCTCGTCGGCCGGCGTCACCTGGTTGATGTTGCGCTGGTCCGGGCTCAATTTGGGCCACCAGAGACCGGGAGCCAGCACAGTTCCCGCGATCAGGCCCTCAGTTATCTCGGCAATCAGGCAGACGCTCCCCTGCGGGCTGCTGACCGAGACAGGATCGCCGTCGCCGATCCCGCGTCGGGCTGCGTCGTCGGGATGGATCTGCAGGGTTGGCTGTTTTTCGCGGCGGAGCAGGCGGGGCACATTGGCGAAGCTGCTGTTGAGAAATGAGTGGGCTGGCGGAGAGATGCAGACCAGCGGCGGGTTGTCGGTCTGCACTGCGCTCTGCTGCCAGCGGGGCGGTGTGTAGGTGGGCAAAGGGTCGTAGCCGTCGTCGGCCATCCGTGCGCTGAAAAACTCACACTTTCCGCTGGGTGTCGGAAAATTGCCCTCGGCAAAGGGCAGATAGGGAGAGGGCACCTCCACCCGATAAAAGCCCGTCGCAGACAGCTGTTCCCAGCCAAGATTGGCAAAGCGGGGATGCTTCTGGGCCGCAACCCATGCCCGCAGAATCTCTTCGTCGGTTTCGGTAAAACAAGGGTCAGTGTAGTGGAGCGCGGCGGCCAGCCGGCGGAAAATCTCACTGTTGGGGAGCGCATCTCCAACCGGGGCGATCGCCGGGCGGTTGAGGGCCAGGTAGGCGTGCCCGTAAGAACGGTGAATGTCCCAATGTTCGAGCTGCGTGGTCGCTGGCAAGATAAAATCAGCGTAGTCAGCGGTATCGGTCTGAAATTGTTCCAACACCACCGTGAAAAGGTCGGGTCGACGCAGTCCGGCGAGCACGGCGTTTTGGTCGGGCACCACTGCTGCCGGGTTGCAGTTGTAGACGACCAGCGCTTTGACCGGCGGACCCGCCTGCTCGACAGCAGGGAGCGGGTCGACCGGCCGTGCCCGGTACAGAGCACGGGCCCGCTGGCCTGGATCCAGGCTGAGCGCGTCTCCCAATCGGTTCATGTTGAAGGTGCGCGGGGTGCGGCCCGACAACAGGTCGGGGCGATGAAGCCCCCTGTGGTCGAGATGGCGGAAAAGGCCGCTGGCGCTGAGCTGGATGCCCCCGCCCCGCTGGCGCCAGGCCCCGACCAGCGCAGGCAGGCAAGCGATGGTGCGCACCGCCATCCCGCCGCCGTAGTGGCGCTGCAACCCATAGTTGATCCGAATGGCCGCTGGCTGGGCCAGAGCATAGTCGCGCGCCAGATCGACGATCCGCTGGGCTGGAATTCCGGTGATGGACGCGGCGCGCTCCGGCGTCCAGTCACGCACGCGCTCGACGAGCCGGTCGAAGCCAAGCGTGTACCGGGCGATGTAGTCGGCATCGCAGCGATTTTCATCGACCAAAACATGCATCATGGCGAGCGCCAGCGCACCGTCCGTGCCAGGATGCAGGGCGATCCACTCGTCGCTGGCCTGGGCCGTGCGGGTGTTGGCCGGGTCGATCGTCAGCACACGTGCCCCTTGCCGGCGCGCCTGCTGAACAAAAGGCCAAAGATGCAGGTTGCTGGTCAGCGTGTTGCTGCCCCAGATCAGAATTGCAAAAACCCAAGGGTGCCGCTGTACGAAAAAGGCAACACCGCTTCAGGACCCTCGCCGTCGATCGTCTCCTGCAAACGCCGGGCAATTGTATCCAGCGCACTGCTCCAAGAAACCGGCTCGAACCGACCGCTCCCTTTTGGCCCACACCGGCGCAGCGGCGTGAGCAGCCGACCCGCATGGTAGGTGCGCTCCAGATACCGGTCGACCTTGCCACACAGGCTCCCGCGTGTGATCGGGTGGAGAGGATGCCCGGCCAGCGCGACAGCCTGCCCGCTGCCCTTCTCGACCGCTACCTGCCAGCTGCACGTGTCCGGGCAGTCGTGCGGACAGACCCCCGTCACCACTGTGAACGCCGGGTTGTCGTGGTAAAGCTCCAGGTTGGCCATTTGCACATTTCCCTTCTGTAGACAACGGTGGAATCAGCCGACACTTTGCCAACCTGATTCTACCCCATCTCCTCGATTTGCGACACTGCGCCTGACGCAGCCAGCCCTTGAACAGACTCTGTTTTTTGTGCAAATTGCACAAAATGCACAGGCTTGCTTTTGTCTGTTTTCGCGCTGGCGGCAGAGAACAAACTTTTTTACAATATATGCAACACTTATGTCCATCAATTGATTCTTCTTACTTACGGAGCAGGAGTTAAGAAATTATGAGTCTCAAGTGTCTTGCACCCAAAGATGTGACTGCTGCGATCGAGGCGAACCAGATCGAGTTCGTAGATCTCAAATTTACCGATCTGTACGGCCAGTGGCAGCATTTTTCGGTGCCGGTCGACTATTACGACGAAGACGATCTGTTCAAGAGCGGGCTGGGGTTTGATGGGTCGTCGATCCGGGGGTTCAAATCGATCGAGAGCAGCGACATGCTGCTGGTCTGTGACCCGACCACAGCGTTTATTGACCCGGTCTGTGCGCACCCGACCCTGAGCGTGATCGCCAATGTCTATGAGCCAGGCACCCTGGATCCCTTTGGCCGCGACCCCCGCAACGTGATTCGCCGCGCCGAGGCGTACATGCAGCAAAACGGTTTCGCCGACACGATGTACTGCGGCCCCGAGGCAGAATTCTTTATTTTTGACCAGGTGATGTACGAGACCGGCCGGTATTCTTCGGCGTATGGGATCGAAAGCAGCGAGGCCATCTGGACCTCGGGCGAATGGGGGCCAGGCCACAAGGTGGGCTACAAAGGGGGGTATTTCCCGGTCGCTCCCTACGATCTCTTCCAAGACATCCGTTCGGAGATGGTCAATGAGATGATCAAGGCGGGCTTGAAGGTCGAGCGCCATCACCATGAGGTCGCCACGGCCGGTCAGACGGAGATCGACCTCAAGTTTGCTCCGATGATCCAGATGGCGGACTGGATGCAGATCTACAAATATATTGTCAAAAATGTGGCAGCCAAGCACGGCAAGACAGCCACCTTTATGCCCAAGCCGCTCTTCGAAGACAATGGTTCGGGCATGCATGTCCATCAAAGCCTGTGGAAAGATGGCAAGCCACTCTTTGCTGGAGACAAATATGCCGGGCTGAGCCAGGAGGCGATCTGGTACATTGGCGGAATTCTCAAGCACATCAACTCGCTGCTGGCCATCTGTGCGCCGACGACCAACAGCTACCGCCGTCTTGTGCCCGGCTATGAGGCGCCGGTCGTGATCGCCTATTCGGCCCGCAACCGTTCGGCGGCCTGCCGAATCCCGGTCTCTTCGCAGTCGCCCAAAGCCAAGCGTGTGGAGTTCCGTTGCCCAGACCCTGCGGCCAACCCCTATCTTGCTTTCTCAGCGATGCTGATGGCAGGGCTGGACGGGATCAAGAACCAGATCGACCCGGGCAACCCGTCCGAGATGGATCTGTTCGAGGGCGAGACGTTGAAGAAGGTGCGCACCGTCGAAGGGTCGCTCTCGGCTGTGCTGGATGCGCTCGAGGCGGACCATGACTATCTGACGGCAGGCGGTGTCTTCAGCGAAGAGCTGCTTGAAACCTACATTCAATACAAGCGGATCAGCGAATTCGATGCAGTCCGTCTGCGCCCGCATCCGCATGAATTTGTGATGTACTACGGCGTGTGAAGATGCTGCCCCCGCGGGCCGCAGTGCAACACCCGTGCCCGGCCAACCGGCCGGGCACGGGTGTTCGCTTGTCAGCACAATGCTGTCGGCCAACAAGGGAAACACCCCTCTGGCTGGCGAGGGTATCTCGCCGG
>JAPLGY010000045.1 GCA_026389955.1 Caldilinea sp.
AACTCTTCCTCGGCGAACTGGCCTCGTTCCACAACCACGAGGTGGAGCATGTCGAACTGCCGCCCATCCCGCCATTCCCTGCCGCCTACCTGCGCATCATGGTGCCGAACGTAGACGACTACTGGCAGCTGGTCAACGCAATGGGTGCGCGCATCCTGGTGCCCATTGCCGACCGCTACTACGGCCTGCGTGATTTCATCTTCGCCGACCCAGATGGGTACGGCCTCCGCTTTGCAAGCGCTTCCAAGAAAGAGTGAGGTGTCCGATGATCGTCGAATTTATCACAGTTACCTGCCCGCCCGGCAAGCGCGATGCCTTCATCCAGCGCGACGACGAGGTGTGGACCGCTGGTCTGATGACCCAGCCCGCTTTCCTGGGCAAGGAAGTCTGGACCGATCCGAACGACCCGGACAAAGTCTACCTGGCCATTCACCTCAAGTCGCGCGAACTGCTGAATGCGATTCCCCTGTCGTTCTGCGAGGAAATGGACGCGGCCATGGGCGACCTGCTGATGCCGATCCATTCGGTAATTCTCGACGTGACGCTGCCGGACGCGCGGTATCGGCAGGAGGAGATGGCAGGTGGCAAATAGCAAGTGGTGAGGGGATAGGCTCTCTGAGCTGACTTGAGTGAGAACTTTTCTCCTATTTCAAAATGTATCCGGGACTGAACACCGAAGATAGATCTTCCCGCTCATGGTTGCCGCTGTGGATCCAACGTCCGTCCGGCGTCATCGCTATGGCGCCGACAGACGATATAGCGGGCGCTTCGAGTGTATGGTGTGTTGGTCTATGTGCGCTGCGCCGACAGGAGCCCTGGCGTCGTCCTGCTGTTTTCGCTCAGTCAGCAGTGGGCGCATGGCAATCGCCAGCCCACCGAAAAGCGCCAGCGAATAGGAGATCTCCGCCGCCATGAAAGTGAGGCCGGCGAACAGGATGCTGGAGGTAGCGACAATGGTAACGCCCGTAGTAAAGCGGATATTCTGTTTGAGATTGCGGTTATACTCACGGGCCAGCCGGAAAAGTTCCAGTAACTGATGGAGGTTGCCTTCCATAAGGATGATCTGTGCGGTGTCGGTCGCGACAGTGGTGGCCCCGCGCAACGACACAGAAACCTCGGCCTGGCGCATGGCGATGGCGTCGTTGATGCCGTCGCCGATAAAGCATACTTTGCGTTTTTCGGCCTGCAACTGGGTCACCAGATCGGCCTTAGCTCCAGGCAGGGTATTGGCAAAGTAGCCGGTGACGCCCAGATCCTGGGCCAACTTTTGCGTAGGGGCTTCCTGATCGCCGGAAATAATGTAGATATCGAGGCCTTGACTGCGCAACCCATCAACGATCTTTTGGGCTTCAGGGCGCACGGTAGGCTGAAGTTCAACCGCGCCCACCAGCACATCGTCCACGGCCACCATCACCAGCGAATGACCGTCGCCCTGGCATGTCTCCAACTGTGCCTGGATATCGGCAGGCAGGTCGATCCCTTCCATCGCCATGTACCGTCCACTGCCTACGCGCACCCTTAGGCTCGCCAACGTCGATACAGAGCCATTCGACTGCGTCTTGACCGGCGTGCGCACGGCGTCGAACATGGCCGCCTGGCGCTCATCACAGAGCAGGCGAACCTTCAGCCCGTAGCCGACTTCATAATGGGCTTCGTCGATGGGCGGCAAATGTAAATCGAGCGTTGCGGCTGCCTTCAGGATGGCACGGGCGATGGGGTGCGTCTGGCGGGTCTCCGCGGCGGCGGCCAGACGCAGCACCTCGTCGGCCGACAACCGACCGGCGCTGTGGATCCGTGTCACCGTGGGGATTTCTTCGGTCAGTGTCCCTGTCTTGTCGAAGACCACCGTATCGATCTGCACCAGTTCTTCGAGTCCCTCGGCCGCTTTCACCAAAATGCCGCGACTCGCCGCCAAATTCAGATAGTTTAGCATCGCCAGCGAACTGGACAGGTAGCTGGTGAACACCGAGTTGGCGCCGATCAGGCTGATGGCGCCCGCTGGACCAATGAAGGGCCAACTCACTGCGCTCAACACCACGGTTGGGATCACCATGTCATCCAGGCTTTGGATACCCTTCATGAGGACCGGCTGGCTACCCTGCGTTGTGCGATTAAGCACTTGGGCGATCTGCCCCGCCGTGGTCTCTGTGCTGGTCTTTTCAACCCTGACATCGATCTGGCCGGAAATAACCAGGGTGGAAGCCAGCACAGGATCGCCCGACTTTTTCTCCACAGGCTGCGACTCACCGGTGAGCATGTGCTGATCGATGGCGGCGACGCCGGCCAGAATCGTGCCGTCGACCGGCACAACCTGCCCACCGTACAGGACGAGGGTGTCGCCGATCCCAACTTGCCCAAAGGGAATCTCGACTTCGCCGCCGTCGGTGCGTATCCAGACCTTGTCGGGCTGAAGCTGGAACATGTGGATCAGGTTGTTTTGCGAGCGCAGTTCGGTCAGCGCCCTGATCTTCAGCATCAATCCAAAGAGCACGCTCCCTATCGCGCCCGCAGCGGCATAGCCGCCCAACCACATGGCAAGGCTGTAGACCAAAAGGAGGTGGAGGCCACCAATCCGTTTGTTTTCTTGCCACATCCGATAGGCCATGGGGTATTTGGCGCTGGTCGCCACCAGACCGACGGCGATCGCGGCCGGCATCAACGGCGCGAAAACCCACTGACCGGCAAGGGCCAGGCCCAATGAAAGCACGCCCAGTCCAAATCGTCGGTTGGCGCGCGCCTCGTCGGGATGTAGTTTGGCCATGCTGTCGCCCACCATCTCCTGCAACTGGCCATGACGCGTCTTGCCCAACATCGGATCGACATGCACCTGAACAAAGCGCTGATAGCGATCGTCGACGGCATCAAGGCGGTTCTTGACCTGCATTTGCAGGTGCTGAACACTGCGCAGAATCTGCGGCGTAGATTGACTCTCCAACGCGTCCAAGTCGTCGATCAGCCTGGTTCGCTTTCTTTTGTTCTTGGGCAGCAGTGTGCCGGTAATGCCGCCCAGGGAAGGTCGCGATAGCATGTGTTGGCCTCGGTGTCTACCTGAAATGAAAATGCGGTTCGTGGCGCAGTCACGCGACTGTGCCACGAACCACACTCGAAATCTAACTTCTATTCACTTTTGCTGATGTTGTACCACTCGATGTGTTCCACGCTGCGCGCCGGGAAGTTGGAGACGGCATTGCTGACGATGGTCGCCTCGTTGATGTGCATGCCGATCATGTGACCACCTTCGGTTGCGAGCATCTGTTGGGCAGCCTGGTAGAGTTTGGTCCGTTCGGCCAGGTCGAGCGTCTGACGGGCGTCATCGAGCAGTTGATCGAATTCAGCGCTCTGGAACTTAGCTTCGTTCAGCGGGCTTGTGGAGCGGAAGACAAGGTTGAGGATTTCGTCGGTGGGGCGTCCGAGCCAGCCGGTGGTGATGAAGGCTTCGTTGACGGCCGTTTCGGCGAAGAAGCTATCCGCCGGCGTGATTTCCAGCGCCACGTTGATGCCGGCGGCGGCAGCTTGCTGCTGAAAGATCTCGGCCAGCGGAATCAGGTTGGGCAGCACATCGCTCGTGTACAACGTCAGGTCCAGTCCGTCCGCGTAGCCGGCGTCGGCCAAAAGCGCCTTCGCGCCTTCGATATCCTGGAGACAACCACCCTCCGGATCCCAGCGATAGGGATCAGACGGATCGACCGGCGTATCACAGCTTACTCTGCCCCCGCCGTTGAGGATCAGGTCAACCATGGCCTGACGGTCGGTCACCAGGCGAATCGCCTGGCGTACCCGCGCATCGTCGAAAGGAGGCATGTCAATGCGCATGGAAAGCCCAATCCACGTGCCGGTTGGAAACGACAGGACGGTGTAGTCGTCACTGTTCATGAACAAATCGGCTGCTGTGGGGCTGGCCTGGAGCAGTACGTCGATCTGCCCCGCCTGCAACGCCAGCGTGCGCGCCTCGCTGTCGGCGATGGCGGGCATCTCAACACCGGCCAGCGCCGGCGCACCTTGCCAATAGGCGTCGTTGGCGCTGAAGATCGTGGTTCCTTCCGGATCGAAAGTCTCCAGTTTGAAGGGGCCGGTGCCGATGCCGGTTGTCGCAATCGTGTCGGCGCTGTCGGCGGGCACAATGGCGGTGGCACGGCTGGACAGCAACAGCGGGAAGTCGGCGTGCCCGGGTTCTAACTGAAAGATAATGGTCTGTGGATCAGGCGTCTCGGTGCCGACCAGCAATGAAAGCGTCCTGGCTGCGCGGGATTCCGTGGCCGGATCGAGGAGATGCGCAAAGGTGTAGGCGACATCGGCGGAATCGAAGGCGGAGCCGTCGTGGAATGTCACACCTTCGCGCAGGGTGAATGTCCATTCCGTGGCATCTTCGTTGGCCGTCCATGCCGTTGCTAATTCAGGCACCAGCACGCCGCTGTTATCCAGGGCGACGAGACGGTCATAAAGCAAGTAGTTGGCGTAGCTGAACTCGGTGGGACTGGCCGGATCAAGGCTCTCTGCACCGCCGCGCACCAAGAAGTGCGGCACGCGCAAGACGCTGCGGTTTCCTGTTGCTTGCTCGTCCTCGCTGCTTGCGGCTGATGAGGATGGCTCAGATGTGCTTGTCGGCGCAGGCAGCACGCAGGCACTCAACAGCGTCATGACCAGTACGGCCAATAGGCCAAGAAGGAACTTCCGGGACATTTTTTGCTCCTGATGGGTTTGTGTGGATTGGGCAACGATGTTCAGTGTGTGGTAACGCATCACAATACCTTCGCCAAAAGTGGCGTAAGAATAAAAAGAGCGATTGAATAGATGAGAAGGGTACCGCCCAAAGTGCAATCATCATCTAAACACCGCTTTCGGGCATTGACAGCAACGCTGGACCGAGCCTCTGCAAAAGCCGGTGGGCTTCTCCATACGGGCCGGCCACTGCTTCGATTTCGAGTCCCCACTGCCGCGCACTCTCCGCAATCCGTCGGTCAAAGGATTGACGGGGCATTTTCCCTGCCAGGCGAGTCCGGATAAAGTCTGGCTCAGCATCCGACAGGGTCCATCCACAGGCCTGCGCCAGAGAGAACACCGCCTCTTCCAGACGATCGACAGGCCAGGTCAGGGCAGCCAGCGTTGCTGCATCTCTGAAACCCTGTGACCTGGCCGCCATCGGGGTTTAGGAAGCTGCCGTGTTGTCAGGAGTGCTGCTGCCTGGCAGAATGTTTCCCGCTGCCTGGGCCAGTTTGTCCCATAAGGATTGAGCGCCCTGCTGGATTTCTTCCAGGGTGATCCCGGCGCGCAGGTGGGTGCGCATCGGCAACCCCCCATTCAAAGTGTTTTGCTCGTGGTCCGGATGGACGATCTGTTGACGCATGACGAAAATTCCTTTGTGTGGTTTCAGACTCAAAATATAGACCGTTTGGTAACTGATCAGGCTGCCGGCAGGGCACGATCAGAGATGCAAACTGGAACGAAAGATGTGCCAGGCAGAGCGAGATGTAACGAATCCTGCCTCAGTGACTGTGTCCAGCCAGCTATCCACGTATAGACCCTCTGCGCTTTTATCTGCGGTTCGTATTGCACTGGCTGGCTCACCCCGGCTGGAAATGTCCCTTTGCACGCCTGTCCGCACCGTGGGCAGGCTTTGACCACTGCCTGATGCTCGGTCACTTCCACACGCACCTCAGCAGACCTTTCAGCAGGCTTCTATGCCTGAGCAGTCACCCGATGTGTACGATTTTGGCAACCGCAATTCAACAGATTTCTATGCCTGAGCAGTTACCACTCAGCAATCAAATGGAACTCATACAGAATACACAGGGGTTGCCCGTGCCCTACAGTACATTTGTACTATCCTTGCTTCCCAGCACCATCGCTGATTTCAGGTTGAGAATATCCGTCTTGTGCTTGACGGGGCACTAGCCTGAGCAGTTACCTGATCTGTACGATTTTGACAAATTGTAATTCAGCAGACCTTTCAGCAGGCTTCTATGCCTGAGCAGTCACGATTGGCGAAGGTATTGGCATCAACAAGACGAATTTAACATCCCGGCGTGATTTGAACGTGAGCCAAATTCCGAATCAATCGTACCCTTAGCCGGCAGCGCGTCCGCCGCGATCCAGACCGATGGCCTTGGCCAGCGCGCCGGCAAAAAAATTGACCCCGACGATCAGCGTGCTGATGGCAAAAATCGGGAAAAAGGTGGCCCAGGGCGCCAACATCAACACATCGCGGCTGTTGGCGATCATCAAACCCCAATCGGGTGTGGGCGGGGCAACGCCGAAGCCCAGGAACGAGAGCGCGCTGAAGGTCAACAGCATCCACGACCAGCGCAAGGCCCCCTCCACCAGGAGCAGGTCCACGACGTTGGGCAGCAGTTCGCGCAGGATGATCGTCCGCTTACGTGCGCCGATGGCATACGCAGCCAGGATGAAATCGCGCGAGACGAAATCGAGGGTGGCGGCGCGGGCGATGCGAATCACAGCCACGCCCGACAGGAAGCCAAGCGCCGGGATCAGCACGTTTGTCCCCGTACCGAAGATGCTTGCCAGCAACAGCAGCAGCAGCAACCTGGGCACCGCCAGCACCGCGTCCACGAGACGCATGACGATCTGATCGGCCCAGCCGCCCAGGTAGCCCACGGTGATGCCCACCAGCCCACCCCAGAGCATGGCGAGGAAGGTGGCGGCAATGGTGACCACCAGCGCGACCCGCCCGCCCAACAAGGTGCAGCTGAAGACGTCTCGTCCTAGTTTATCGGTGCCGAAGAGGTGCTCCGCCGACGGTGCGGCGCGGACAGCGCTGGTGTCGAACGCCGCCGGATCATAGGGCGCGACAAACGGCGAGAGCAGGGCAATCAGCAGGTGTACGATGACGAGACTCAGCCCCACCATGCCCGAAGGCGACCGGCGCAAACCCAACCAAACCCCCCAGATCGGGGAATGGCTCGGTTGGCGCAGCGCCTCAGACGCAGCGATGGGGCTCGATGCAGCAGCGGTGGTGGTCATGGGTTTTGGCAGCCCCTATCCTCTGACACGCAGGCGCGGATTGAGCCCCAGCGTCAGCAGATCAGCAATCAAGTTGACGGTCAAATAGATCACGGCCATGACAATGGCAATGCTCTGCACCAGCGGCAGATCCCGATTCTGGATGGCGGAGAGCATCAGCGTGCCCATGCCCGGGTAGTTGAAGACCGCCTCGATCACCACGAGGTTGCCAATGAGCCAGGCCACCGTCAACGCGGAGACGGTGAGGGTGGGCAGCAGGGCGTTGGGCAGCGCGTGGCGGAGGAGGATCACGACATGGTGCAGTCCTTTCATGCGCGCCACACGGATGTAGTCGCTGCGCATCACCTCGATGATGCCGGTGCGCATGATACGCAGGATGTAGGCCGTCAACAGGATCGTCAGCGTCACAATCGGCAGCACGATGTTGGGCAGCATCTCCAGCACTGGCGCGTCGGGGTTCACCAATGTCACCGCCGGGAACCAGCGCAACTGCACGCTGAAGACGTAGATCAGCAGCGTAGCGATGACGAAGTCGGGCATGCTCATGCCGATCAGCGATCCTGTGGACAGCGTCAGATCCGGCCAGCGATCTCGCGTCAGCCCCGCGATGACGCCCAGCCCAATCGCCAAGGGGAAGCCCACCAGTGCTGCGCTCAGCCCGAGTAGCAGGCTGTTGCGCAGACGCGTCCACAGGAAGTCGTTGATCGGCTCGTCCCGCATCAACGAGACGCCCAGATCCCCGCGCAGGATGCCGCCTGCCCACTCAAAAAAGCGTTCGTAGGCAGGGCGGTCGAGGCCCAGGCGCAAACGCACCTGGGCCAACCCTTCGGGCGTGGCTTGCTGTCCTAAAAAGGCGGTGGCGGCGTCGCCCGGCAGCGCTTCGACCAGCACGAAGACCACCACCGCCACCAAGCCCAGCACGATCAAAGACAGGATACAGCGGTGAAGAATATTGCCCATTGTTCCGACTTGGTAATGGTTTCCCGTAACTGCTCAGGCTGCTGGCGGGACAAGATCAGAGATGCAAACTGGAACGAAAGGCGTGCCGGGCAGAGCAAGATATAACGAATCGAGCACACGCCGGCCGTTTTTGCGTGCAGTCGAGAGGTAG